>NZ_JBTMUR010000008.1:0-260338 GCF_054473855.1 Stenotrophomonas genospecies 3 | reverse complement strand
GCTGCCGGCCAGCGGCCGGCACTACCGTGCCCGTTTACCTGACGGGCCTGAGACTCTCCAGCAACACAGTTGCTACACGGACGTACTTGCGGCGTCCCCGCACTCCGACACCGCCCCGCCAACCCACGGATAGCTCGCTGTTGCTGTTGCCGTTGCTTCGGCTTGAAGCAGGTGCAGGGCTGCAAGCCCTGCCGAACAACCCCCTACCTACGCGGCAGGTAGGTAACCAGTGACAGGTCGTGCCGGCTCTCCGGCACCAGCGCCACGTACTGCAGGTCCAGCAACCCGCGCGTGGGGTGGTTCAGCTTCTTCGCGCCTTCGTCGAACCGGCGCACGTCGTGCTCCGGCCACCACTGGCGGAACTCCTCGCTGTGCGCGGCGATGTCCTCGGCCAGCGCCAGGAACGGGGCCTTGTCCGGCGCCTGCGCCATCGCCGCGCGGAAGCCGGCCAGCAGGCCGCGGGTCATTTCTTCCCAGTTGAGGATCAACGTGCGGTACGGCGGGTACAGGAACATCAGCCGCAGCGTGTTGCGCTCATGTGGCGCCAGCTGGCTGTAGTCCACGAACAGGTCGGCGATGGCCGGGTTCCAGGCCAGGATGTCGTAACGGGTATTGCGCACGTAGGCCGGGATCGGCTGCATGGCCTCGACCAGCTGGCGCAGGCCATCGGTCACTGTCTCATCGGGAGATTCCAGTGGCACACCGTAGCCGGACAGCGCGAAGGCATAGGCGCGTTCGTCGTCACTCATTCGCAGTACCTGCGCCAAGCGCTCAAGCACCTCCGGCGAAGCGCGCACTTCGCGGCCCTGTTCGATCCAGGTGTACCAGCTGACGCTGACGCCGATCGCCAGTGCGACTTCCTCCCGCTTCAGGCCCGGGGTGCGCCGGCGCCCGGCCGGGAGGCCGAGCGTGGCGGGATCGACACGGGCGCGGCAGGCCTTGAGGAAGCCGCCGAGTTCCTTGCGTTCACTTTCGCTGCGCATCATCGCCCTCCATCACGGAGGGTGATGATATCCGCGCAGGCACGTCGATCAGGCATCGACGCGCTTGGAGCCCACGGCCAGGCCGGCCTTCAGGCTGGCTTCGACGAATTCGTCGAGGTCGCCGTCCAGCACCTTCTGAGTATCCGAACGCTCGATGCCAGTACGCAGATCCTTGATACGGCTCTGGTCGAGCACGTAATTGCGGATCTGGCTGCCCCAGCCGATGTCGGACTTGGTGGCTTCGACCGCGTCCTTTTCGGCGTTGCGCTTCTGGATCTCCAGCTCGTACAGCTTGGCGGCCAGCATCTTCATCGCGTTGTCGCGGTTCTGGTGCTGGCTGCGGCCGGTCTGGCAGGCCACGACGATGTTGGTCGGGATGTGGGTGATACGCACCGCCGACTCGGTCTTGTTCACGTGCTGGCCACCGGCACCGGACGAACGGTACACGTCGGTCCGCAGGTCGGCCGGGTTGATGGTGATGTCGATGTTGTCATCGATTTCCGGCGACACGAACACCGAGGTGAAGCTGGTGTGGCGGCGGTTGTCCGAGTCGAACGGCGACTTGCGCACCAGGCGGTGCACGCCGGTCTCGGTCTTCAGCCAGCCGTAGGCATAGTCGCCTTCCACGCGCAGCGTAGCCGACTTGATGCCGGCGACGTCGCCACCGGAGACTTCCATCAGCTCGGTCTTCCAGCCGCGCGATTCACACCAGCGCAGGTACATGCGCAGCAGGATCTCGGCCCAGTCCTGGGCTTCGGTGCCACCGGCACCGGCCTGGATGTCGACGAACGCGGCAGCATTGTCCATCTCGCCGGAGAACATGCGCTGGAACTCCAGCTTCTCCACGTGCGACTGGTGCTTGTCCAGGTCGGCGACCACGGCCAGCGCGGTGTCTTCGTCCTGTTCGGACTCAGCCAGCTCAAGCAGTTCGGTGGCATCAGCCAGGCCGTCCAGCACCGAGGCGATGCCGCCCACGGTCTTTTCCAAGCTGGAACGTTCGCGGCCCAGGTTCTGGGCGTATTCGGCGTTGTTCCAGACGTCGGGGCTTTCCAGCTCCCGCGTTACTTCTTCAAGACGCTCCTTCTTGGCGTCGTAGTCAAAGATACCCCCGAAGCGACAGCACGCGATCGGTCAGATCGGTGATGCGCTGGCGGACAGGATTCAGTTCGATCATGTCGGCGGTTATGCATTCAAAAGATGACTGGTAATGATACCGCAGGCTGCGGGTACCCGGAATGAGGGCCTGGGCCTGCGCTGGGGAGGCTCGAGCGTGATGCGTCGGCGCTGCATTCAGGCAGGCGGTACCCGCCTTGGCGCGGGAAGCCGGCCAGGCTGCGGCCGACCCCACACAGGGCCTCCTTGCCCCAGAGCGGCGTCGACGAGGGTCTTCCTTGGCCCACCCTCGGACGGCCACTTGGGGCAGTTGACTATTTAACCTCGAACTCGCCCACCAGCACGGTCTCGGCGCGGTCCTTCAGTCGCATCGTCACCATCTGATCCTTCTGCTTTGCCGTGCCCCAATGGGTGGTCAGACGCAGCATCAGTGTCGTCGCGCCGGTGACCAGTTGCTGGCGGCTGCCAAAGTAGTTCGCCTCCACCTTGTACTTGCCCGGCTTGGCGTTACGCAGCGAGAACTGCTCGGGGCCATAGCCGCCGGTGAAGTCCTGCGACATCCGCCCGCCCTGGTAGGTCTGGCGGTTGCCGTAGTAGGCACGCTCGCCGTTCGGGTCGGTCACCCACAGGTCCATGTCACTGTTGTCGGCGTCCCACGACAGCACCACGCGCAGGTCCAACGGCATCGCCTGGAGCAGGCGCGGGTCGATGCTGGTGGTATCCAGCCGGGGCGTGCTGCGTGCCACCAGGTTGTTCAGCTCGTCCAGCGCGATCAGGGCGATGCCATCGAAACGATTGTCCCACGGCCGCACCACCACCTGGTACAGCGGCGCCAGCGCCTGCTGCGGCTTGCCCGCAGCCGCCAGTGCCAAGCCAAGATCGCGGAAGCTCTGCGGTTCTTCCTGGCCCATCGCCAGCACCTGCTCGAACACCGGCACCGCCAGTGCGGGGGCATCCGCCTGCATCAACCGGTAGCCGAGCACACGCAGCAGGTGGCGGTTGTCCAGATCCATCTCGGCCAGGTTCGACAGCACGCGCAGTGCCAGTTCGCGCTGGCCCTGCTCCAGCAGCAGGTCCGCCACATCGAGGAAGAATGCGCTGCTGTCGGCGTGGGCATCGCGCTCGGCCAGATAACGGTCATACAACTGCGACGGCGGCCCCTCGCGCAGGCGCTTGGCGATGGCCGAGTCCGGCTGCCAGGCCGCCAACTGGATGCCGAGCTCGCCCTCGTTGGCGGCAGCGGGCGCAGCGACACGGCCACCAGTGACCGTGATTGAATCGAGGGCCATGTTCGATGCAGGTGCTGAGCGACGCGCACGCGCGCTGCTGGCTTCCATGCGCTGCTCGGCGGCGGCGGCCATCGGTGCCGGGGCGGGTGGTGCCGCCGGGGCCGGCGCGGCGAGCATCGCCACCGGCGCTGATTCCATCGCGTAGTCCGCGGAGGCCACTTCCAGTGCCCCGCCCTTTGCCTGCGGCGGCATTCCCTTCGGCCAGCTGCGGTTCCACCACTGCTGGCGCTCCTTCCAGCGTGCCGCCACTTCATCCAGACGCTGGCGATCAGCAGCGCCGCGATCTCTTACCTGCACTGCGAACCTGGCGTCGTACTCGGCGCGCAGCGTGCCCGAAGGGCGGATCGCATAGCGCAGGTAGTCCTCCAACGTCTCCAGCACGATCAGTGAGGTGTCCGGGCCGACCAGGCCAAACTGCTGCGACAGGCGCTGCATCGCCTCGCGGTTGCCACGGCGGTCGGCGGCCAGCTGCTGCAGGCGCGCCTGCGCCCACAAGCCGGCCAGCAGCTCGCCGTCTTCACTCTTCTGCGTGGCGGGCAGCGCCTGCCATTCGCCGCCACCCACGCGCACCCGCATCGGCACACCGTCGGCCGCCAGTCGTGCATGCAGCCACAACCAGCCATGGGCTTCACTGCGACGATCGATCACCACGTCCTGCACGCCGCGCCCCGCATCGACCTGCACATCCAACGGCGACGACAGCAGCTCGCGCGCCGCCGCATCGACATCCTTGCCCAGCGCAACGAAGCGGCCGCCATGCGCTTCGCTCCAACCACGCAGTCGCACGGCATCGGTGCGCGCACCGGCGCTGCTGATCGCAAACAGGCGCTGGTCCGGCGCCATCGCCGGCAGCTGTTCCGGCCCATAGGTCAGCAGGCCATCGCTGACCAGCAGGTATTCCTTCACCCTCTGCTCTGGTTGCCACTGCGCCAGCGCGCTGGCACCGTCCGGGCGTACGGCCTGCAGTGCCGCACGCAGCTCACTCCAGTTACCGGCGCGGATACGGAATCGACGCACCGACTCGGCGCGATCCCGCAGCACGGTCAAGGCCACGGTGCCGTCACCCATCGCAGCGAAGTAGCGATCCAGCAGGGCAAGCTCACGCGAGCGATCGGGCTGTCCCGCCGAACCGGAGCCGTCCCACAGCAGGCCGATCTCGCTGGGCAACGTGCGCGGCGTGCTGCTGGCCGCCACCGGCAGCTGTGCCAACAGGTAGTGCCCGTCCTGCCGGGGCGCCACCTGGACCTGCGCCTGACGTGCTGCCGGCAGGTTCCACTGCAGCTGCTGCGGCAACTGCGCGCCCTTGCCCTGCCACAGCAGCTGGCCCCCGCTGATGCGGAAGGGCGCCGTACCCGCGGCCGTCGCGCCCGGGGCCTGCAGCTTCAGTTCAACCGAGGCTGCACCGGCGGCGAACTGCAGCGGCAGCGTCCACTGCCAGCCGTGGCCGTCGAAGGCCAACGGCTCACGCATCACCAGCTGCACGCGCCGACTGCCGCCGGCCGGCAGCGGGTAGATGCGCAGGCGGAACTGGTTGCCAGCGGTCTGTTCCAGCAGGCCCGGATCAACGCCACGGCGGGCAATCTCCTCGAACACCTGGCGGCCGCGGTCCTTCGGTACCGGCACCGCCTCGCGCAACTCGCCGTTGATATCAAGCGCGAAGCCGGAGATCTGCTGGCCATCGGCCAACGGGAACTGCAGCTCACCCTCCAGCACGCGCCGGTTCGGGTTATGGAATTCCAGGGTGATCCGGGTCTGAGCGATGCCGGCCTGCACCTCGCCCTCGATGCGGGCGTGTCGTAATTGAACCGGCTGCTCAGCCGCCGGCACGATCAGCAGCGGCGTGGCGGCCTGCGGCCGGGAGATCGGCGGCGACTGTGCGCCAGCGGGCCAGGCCGCAAGGGCCAGCAACAACACGGTGCAGCAACGGGCGAAGACCATGACCGGGCTCCAGTGGGATCGTGGACCTTTGAACGCACCAGCAACCGTAATGGGGTTGGCGCCTGTGCTCGCATCGACACACGCCCCTCCAACCAGCACCATGGAAGTCCTCGCCACACAGGGATGCACCATGCGCCCGTTGATTGCCTTGATCCTGCTGGTCCTGGCCGCCGCCGCCGCCGCTGGCAGCGTGAAAGGGCTGCGCTTCGCCCACTACGACTGGATGCTGGCCTGCGACAACACCCGTACCTGCCGCGCCGCCGGCTACCAGGACGATGTCGGCGGCAACTTGCCGGTGTCGGTGCTGCTGACTCGCAAGGGCGGACCCGGCCAGCCGGTCAGCGCCGAACTGATGCTGGGCCAGTACAACGAGGTCAAGCTGCCGACACAGCTGTCGCTGCAGATCAACGGCAAGGATCTGGGCGTGCTGTCGTTGACCGCAGACACGGCGACACTGTCTACAGCGCAGACCAAGGCACTCCTGGCCTCGCTGGCGCGCAGCAGCCGCATCGTGGCGGTCGGCAACGATGGCCAGCGCTGGACGCTGTCCGATCGTGGCGCCTCGGCGGTGCTTCTGAAGATGGACGAATTTCAGGGCCGGCTGGAGACTCCCGGCGCGCTGATGCGCAAGGGGTCGCGCGCCGAAGCCTCAGTTCCTCCCGCACTTCCGGTGCCTACGCTGGTTCTGGCGCCATTGGTGGCGGCACGAGCCACCGATGCCGCACTGGAACACTCACCCGCACTGCGCGCGGCGCTGGCCGCGGCCAACCCGGGCGGCGACTGCGTCGCACTGACACCCGAAGGCCTGCCGATGGTGGACGGCCCGCAGGAGCTGCGCGTGTCCCGGCTGGGGAGGACTTCCCTGCTGGTGTCTACGCTCTGCTGGCGTGGCGCCTACAACGAAGGCATCGGTTACTGGGTAGTGAACGATGCACCGCCCTTCAAGGCCACACTGGTGACCGCATCGGGCGGCGATGACGATGGTCGGGTAATCAGTTCGGCGCACAAAGGCCGCGGCTTGGGCGATTGCTGGTCCACCGCGAGTTGGGGCTGGGACGGGCGCCGCTTTGTGCAGACCGATGAATCCACCTCCGGCCTGTGCCGGCTGGTCGCGGCTGGGGGTGCATGGCACATGCCGACGCTGGTGACCGAGGTGACGCCCTGAGCTTGGCCAGTTGATTGGATCCACGCATAGCGCGCCGCCCACGGCCCCGCTCGCGAAGCGGCGCTCAAACCGGCAGGCAGTGCTCCACGATCAGCTGGATGGCGCTGCCGCCGCGATAGTCGTCGCAGGCCAGTCGATAGGCCAGATGCACATGACGGCCGGGTGCGTTGCCGTGCCAGCCGCCGAAATGGATCGCATTGATCGTGCCAGGCACGCCCGGCAGGCGCAGTTCCAGCTTCAGGTGGCGCTCCTTCAGGACGCGCCAGTTGGCCACTTCGAAGTGGCCGTCGAACAGCGGCTCGGGGAAGCCCTGGCCCCACGGTCCGGCAAGGCGCAACGCATCGGCGTGGCGATGGTCGAGCTCGTCGGCGGCCAGTTCGCCGTCGCTGAGAACCTGCTGCTGCAATGCCGCGGGGTCGAGCATCTCCAGCACCACGGCGATGAAGGCGGTCTTGAAGTCATCGACGTGATCCAGCCGCATGCTCAATCCAGCCGCCATGGCATGCCCACCGAAGCGTTCGATCAGTCCCGGATGCCGCGCATCGACCAGCGCCAGTGCGTCACGGATGTGCAGGCCGGGAATCGAGCGCGCCGAGCCACGCAGCGTGTCGGCACCGGGTTCTGCAGGCGCGAAGGCGATCACCGGGCGATGCAGCCGATCCTTCATCTTCGACGCGACCAGGCCGACCACGCCGGGATGCCAGTCGGCATCGAACAGGCAGGCGGCCACCGGTCGCTGGCCTGCCATATCCAGCACTACGCGGGTCAACGCCTGCTCGGCGTCATCGGTCATCGACTGCTGCACTGCGCGCCGTTCCGAATTGATCTGCTCCAGCGTCTGCGCGATCTCGCGCGCCTGGCGCGGGTCTTCGGTCAGCAGCAGCGCGATGCCCAGCGCCATGTCTTCCAGCCGGCCCGCAGCGTTCAGGCGCGGGCCGAGTGCGAAGCCGATATCAGTGGCGGTCAGTCGCGCGGCATCACGGCCACTGGCTTCGATCAGCGCACGCAGGCCGACACAGCCCTGCCCTGCGCGTAGACGGCGTAGGCCCGCACTGACCAGCGCACGGTTGTTCGGATCCAGTGCCACCAGGTCGGCAACGGTGCCCACCGCCACCAGGTCCAGCAGCGTGGTCAGGTCCGGCCCCTTGCCATCGGCAAAGACGCCGGCCTCGCGCATCTGCCGGCGCAGCGCCATCAGCACGTAGAAGATCACGCCGACACCGGCCAACGACTTGCTGGGGAAGGCATCGCCGTCCAGATTCGGATCGACGATGACATCGGCAGGCGGCAGCTGCGGGCCGGGAAGATGATGGTCGGTGACCAGCACCTGCCAGCCACGCGCCTTGGCCGCAGTCACACCCGCATGGCAGGCAATGCCGTGATCGACCGTGACCAGCAGGTCCGGTTTCAGCTCGGCCAACTCCTCCACCAGTGAAGGTGACAGGCCATAGCCGTGCACCATGCGGTTCGGCACCGCGTGGAAGACATGCTGCGCGCCGAGCATGCGCAGGCCACGCACACCGACCGCACAGGCGGTAGCACCATCGGAGTCGAAATCGCCGACCACCAGGATGCGCTTGTCGTTGGCGATGGCCTCGACCAGCAGTCCCACCGCATCATCGATGCCGGTCAGCAGCTCGGGCGCATGCAGGCTGCCCAGCTTCGGCAGCGCCAGTTCGGGTGTGCCTGCGCCACGACTGGCGTAAAGCCGCGCCAGCAGCGGCAGCGTGCCCTCCGGCCAGCTGCCGGGCACGAACGCATCGCGGCGGCGGATCATCGGCGTATCAGAGGTGGGCTGCACGGCATCGGCGGCAAGGGACATCGGCATCGCCGGTTACGAAAGACAGAGGGATGATACCGCGCGTGGGAGAGGCTGGCGGGATTGCGCCCGGCTCCTGCGGTAGTGCCGGCCGCTGGCCGGCAACCCCGGCAAACGTCCAGGGTCAGAACCGTTTTCCGATGGAAAACGGATCCGACCCCGCTCAATCGTGAAGCTGCCGCGGCTTTTTCCAGAACTGCCAGCGCTGGCCACGATCCAGCTGGAACTGCAGGCCATCCTCGAAATCCAGCACCAGTCGCTGCAGCTCGCCACGCTTCAGCGCAGCCAGCAGCGGACGGATCGCATCATTGCCGAGCTGCTGCAAAGAGCGCAGCTGGCGCAGGTCGACCAGTGCATCCACCGCCTGCTCGCCATCCACGGCCACGCCTGCCGCCAGAGCCAGGCCCTGCAGCAGGGCATCACGACTGCGCACCTGCGCATGCGCCGTACTGACCGACACCGGCATCACGCCGCCACCCCAGAACCACAGCGAATTGATCGGCTGTTGTCCCTGCGCGACGCGCTGCTGGTTCCAGGAATGGTTGTGCAGCAGCACCTGCGCTTCGGTCATCAGCGCCCGCCAACGGCGGCCACCCTCGCCTTCCGGCAGGTGCGAGAACAGGTCATCGCCCAGCACCTCGTCCGGACTGTCGAAGTCCGGCAGGGCCAGGTCGATCGGCAGCCGCAGGTACCAGCGCGAGGGATCGGGCGCGTCGAGCACGAACCCGGCATCGGCGAACAACGGCTGCAGCACCGGCAGCAGGGCCAGGCAGTCGGCCAGGGTCGGCCGCAACGTTTCGCCGTAGGCCATCATCCGCGCGCCGTGCATGTCCGGCACCATGCAGGCCGGATCGGCACGCAGCCAGCATGCGCCGGCAGCATCGCCGACGTCACGCTGGCGGCTCAGTGCGGCCACCGGCCAGTGCGGCGCGGCGACCGTGAAATGGCGCTGCAGCTGTGCCCGCTCGCCGGCTTCGAACTGCGAGGCGTTGGCGCGGCCCAGGGCACGCGCCACGTCATCAGGCAGCGCAGCCGCTGCAAAGCGGCTGCGCGCGGGCAACAGCAGGGTCGCCGTTGCCACCGGGTCAGTCCACGTAGCTGACGCTGACGATCTCGTACTCGCGCTGGCCGGCCGGGGCGTCGATCACGATCGAATCGCCTTCCAGCTTGCCGATCATCGCGCGCGCCACCGGCGAGGAGATGGCGATCAGGCCCAGCTTGATGTCCGCTTCCAGGTCACCGACGATCTGGTACTTCTTCTCTTCGTCGGTTTCCACGTCGGCCAGCGTCACGCTGGCGCCGAACACCACCTTGGAGCCGGCATTGAGCTTGCTCACGTCGATGATCTCGGCGTGCGACAGCTCGCCTTCCAGCTGCTTGATGCGGCCTTCGATGAAGCCCTGTTCCTCGCGCGCGGCGTGGTACTCGGCATTTTCCTTCAGGTCGCCATGCTCACGCGCTTCGGCGATGGCCGCAATGACCTTCGGGCGCTTGACCGACTTCAGGTGATCCAGCTCGTCGCGCAGCTTCTGCGCGCCCTTCATCGTGATGGGGGCTCTCATGCATTCAACTCCTTGTGCAGCTCCTGCAGCGACCAGACGGGGCCGGTGCCGCGGAATTCCAGTGAATCCACCAGCGCCTTGGCGCCGGCAATGGTGGTCGAGTAGGTGACGCGATGCTGCAGCGCCTCGCGACGGATCGAGAACGAGTCGTTGATCGCCGAACGACCTTCGGTCGTGTTGACGATGTAGACGATCTCGCCGTTCTTGATCGAGTCGACGATGTGCGGACGGCCTTCGACCACCTTGTTGATGATCTCGCAGTCCATGCCGTGCTGCTGCAGCCACGCGGCGGTGCCACGGGTGGCGACCAGGCTGTAGCCACGCGCCAGCAGCGCCTTGGCCACCGGCAGCACGCGCTTCTTGTCCGGATCGCGGACCGAGACGAAGGCCTTGCCGACCGGCGGTGCCTTGATGCCACCGGCTTCCTGCGCACGCGCGAAGGCAGCGTTGAAGGTGCGGCCCACGCCCATCACCTCACCGGTGGAGCGCATCTCCGGCCCGAGGATCGGGTCGACGCCCTGGAACTTGGCGAACGGGAAGATCGCCTCCTTCACCGAGTAGTAGTCCGGCACGATTTCCTTGGTCGCGCCCTGCTCGGCCAGGGTCTTGCCGGCCATGCAGCGGGCGGCGATCTTGGCCAGCGGCATGCCGGTGGCCTTGGACACGAACGGCACGGTGCGCGAGGCACGCGGGTTCACTTCCAGCAGGTAGATGGTGTCGGCACCTTCATCGCTGGTCTGGATCGCGAACTGGGTGTTCATCAGGCCGACCACGTTCAGGGCCTTGGCCAGTTCCACCACCTGGCGACGCAGCTCGGCCTGGGTTTCAGCCGACAGCGAGTACGGCGGCAGCGAGCACGAAGAATCGCCCGAGTGCACGCCGGCTTCTTCGATGTGCTCCATCACGCCGCCGATCAGGACGTTGCCCTGGGCATCGGCAATGATGTCGACGTCGCACTCCACGGCGTTGTCGAGGAAGCGGTCCAGCAGCACCGGCGAATCGTTGGACACCTTCACCGCGTCGCGCACGTAGCGGGCCAGGTCGGCTTCGCCGTAGACGATTTCCATCGCACGGCCGCCCAGCACGTAGCTCGGGCGCACCACCAGCGGGTAGCCGATCTCGCGGGCCAGCAGCAGGGCTTCCTGGTCGTTGCGGGCGATGCGGTTCGGCGGCTGCTTCAGGCCCAGCTTGTCGACCAGCTGCTGGAAGCGCTCACGGTCTTCGGCCAGGTCGATGGAGTCCGGGCTGGTGCCGATCACCGGCACGCCGTTGGCTTCCAGCGCGCGCGCCAGCTTCAGCGGGGTCTGGCCGCCGTACTGCACGATCACGCCCTTCGGCTGTTCCAGTTCGACGATTTCCAGCACGTCTTCCAGGGTCAGCGGCTCGAAGTACAGGCGGTCGGAGGTGTCATAGTCGGTCGACACGGTTTCCGGGTTGCAGTTGACCATGATGGTTTCATAGCCATCCTCGCGAAGTGCCAGTGCTGCGTGCACGCAGCAGTAGTCGAACTCGATGCCCTGGCCGATGCGGTTCGGGCCACCGCCCAGGATCATGATCTTGTCGCGGTTGCTCGGCGCGGCCTCGCACTCGTCCTCGTAGGTCGAGTACAGGTAGGCGGTACCGGTGGAGAACTCACCGGCGCAGGAATCGACGCGCTTGTAGACCGGGCGCACCTTGTGCGCACGACGCAGCGCGCGGATGGCGGCTTCGTTGGTGCCGGTCAGCTGCGCCAGGCGTGCGTCGGAGAAACCGGCGCGCTTCAGCTTGCGCAGGCGTGCAGCGTCCAGCGCGTCGATGCCACCAGCAGCGACTTCAGCCTCGGCAGCGATGATTTCCTCGATCTGGTCCAGGAACCAGTGATCGATGAACGACAGCGCGTAGATCTCTTCCACGCTCATGCCGGCGCGGAATGCATCGGCGACGAAGAACAGGCGCTCCGGACCCGGTGCCTTCAGTTCGCGGCGCAGGGTCTGCAGGTCGTCTTCGTTGCCCAGGTCCAGGCCGGTCGGGTCGAAGCCGACCTTGCCGGTTTCCAGGCCACGCAGGGCCTTCTGCACCGACTCCTGGAAGGTGCGGCCCATCGCCATCACCTCACCCACCGACTTCATCTGGGTGGTCAGGCGGGCGTCGGCGGCCGGGAACTTCTCGAAGGCGAAGCGCGGGATCTTGGTGACGACGTAATCGATGGACGGCTCGAACGAGGCCGGGGTCAGGCCACCGGTGATTTCGTTCTTCAGTTCGTCCAGGGTGTAACCCACGGCCAGCTTGGCGGCGACCTTGGCGATCGGGAAGCCGGTGGCCTTGGAGGCCAGCGCCGAGGAACGCGACACGCGCGGGTTCATCTCGATGACGACCACGCGGCCGGTCTTCGGGTTGATGCCGAACTGCACGTTCGAGCCACCGGTATCGACGCCGATCTTGCGCAGCACGGCGATGGAGGCATCGCGCAGGCGCTGGTACTCCTTGTCGGTCAGGGTCTGCGCCGGCGCCACGGTGATCGAGTCACCGGTGTGCACGCCCATCGGGTCCAGGTTCTCGATCGAGCAGACGATGATGCAGTTGTCCGCGGTATCGCGGACCACTTCCATCTCGAACTCCTTCCAGCCCAGCACCGACTCTTCCACCAGCACTTCGGTGGTCGGCGACAGTTCCAGGCCGCGGCTGACGATCTCGACCAGCTCTTCGCGGTTGTAGGCGATGCCGCCACCGCTGCCGCCCAGGGTGAAGCTGGGGCGGATGATGGTCGGGTAGCCAACGCGGGTCTGGATCTCCAGCGCTTCGTCTAGGGTGTGGGCGACGGCGGCGGTCGGGCATTCCAGGCCGATCTCACCCATGGCCACGCGGAACAGCTCGCGGTCTTCGGCCATGCGGATCGCTTCGCGCTTGGCGCCGATCAGTTCGACGTTGTACTTCTCCAGCACGCCGTTGTCGGCCAGGTCCAGCGCGCAGTTCAGCGCGGTCTGGCCACCCATGGTCGGCAGCAGCGCATCGGGCTTTTCCTTGGCGATGATCTTCTCGACCGTCTGCCAGTTGATCGGCTCGATGTAGACGGCGTCGGCCATCTCCGGGTCGGTCATGATCGTGGCCGGGTTGCTGTTGACCAGTACCACGCGGTAACCCTCGTCACGCAGGGCCTTGCAGGCCTGGGCGCCGGAGTAGTCGAACTCGCAGGCCTGGCCGATGACGATCGGGCCAGCACCGATGATGAGGATGGTCTTGAGGTCAGTGCGCTTGGGCATTTTCTTCTCTAAGTCAGTACAGCGTGACAAGGGGGAGTGATCGCACGCTGTCGATCAGGAATCTTGAACCGCAGCGCCGCGCCAGGGGCAGCAGCGATGCGGGGTTTACGGTCCATCGCGACGCCACCGGGGGGCCGGCGGCGTACTGATCACGCCTTGGCCTGCTCCATCAGCACCACGAAGCGGTCGAACAGCGGGCCGACATCGGTCGGGCCCGGCGACGCTTCCGGATGGCCCTGGAACGAGAACGCCGGCACGTCGGTGCGGGCGACGCCCTGGTTGGTGCCATCGAACAGCGAGCGGTGGGTCACGCGCAGGGTCGGCGGCAGGGTCGCTTCATCGATCGCGAAGCCGTGGTTCTGCGAGGTGATCATCACCCGGCCGCTGTCCAGGTCCTGCACCGGGTGGTTGGCACCGTGGTGGCCGTGGCCCATCTTCATGGTCTGCGCGCCCGAGGCCAGGCCCAGCAGCTGGTGGCCCAGGCAGATGCCGAAGGTCGGGATCTTCACGTCGATGAAGGTCTTGATCGCTTCGATGGCGTAGTCGCACGGTTCCGGGTCACCCGGGCCGTTGGACAGGAACACGCCATCCGGCTTTAGCGCCAGCACTTCGGCGGCCGGGGTCTGCGCCGGCACCACGGTGACTTCGCAGCCGCGCTCGGCCAGCATGCGCAGGATGTTGGTCTTAACGCCGAAATCGTAGGCCACGACCTTGTACTTGGCCGGCACGCTGACGAAGGCATTGGCATCCAGGTCCAGCTGGCCCTCGGTCCAGGTGTAGGTCTTCTCGGTAGTGACGACCTTGGCCAGATCCATGCCCTTCAGCCCCGGGAACTTGCGGGCGGCTTCCAGTGCCTTTTCCACGTCGATGTCACCGGCCATCAGCGCACCGTTCTGCGCGCCCTTCTCGCGCAGGATGCGGGTCAGCTTGCGGGTGTCGATGCCGGCGATGGCGACCACGCCACGCTGGATCAGCCAGTCCTGCAGCGACACCTGGCTGCGCCAGTTGCTGGGACGGCGCGGAACGTCGCGCACGATCAGGCCGGCCGACCACACCTTGGACGCTTCATTGTCCTGGTCGGTCATGCCGGTGTTACCGATATGCGGATAGGTCAGCGTGACCATCTGCCGGGCGTAGGACGGGTCGGTCAGCACTTCCTGGTAGCCGGTCATGGCGGTGTTGAACACCACCTCACCGACGGACAGGCCGGGCGCGCCTACGGATTCGCCCTCGAATACGGTGCCGTCTTCGAGGACGAGGATTGCGGCTTGGGTCACGGGAATCTCACTTTGGCTACCGAGGGGGCTGCCGAAGTCACGCCTGCGCTTCACGGAAATCCGGTTGCAAAAAAGCGCGGACGTGCGGTCTGGGACCGGTCCGGCTTTCGTGATTCGGCGAGTGCGAATTGTAGCGCTGCCGGGGCGCTCGCGCCAGCGGTTATCGCACTTCATGAACAGGCGATTGCGCATTCATTTCAATCCGGCGGCGTATGCGGGCCGCCATGACCCTGGTAGACGCCAACCTTGGTTGGCGCTTCCCGGAAAGCCTGCCAACCAAGGTTGGCATCTACCATCGGCCTGGACCGTTACCGGGGGCCGTCAAGCAGGTCCCGCACCCGGTAGCTGCCCGGGGCGCGGCCCTGCAGCTGGCGGGCGGCAAACAGGGCGCCGCGGGCGAAGATGTCGCGGTTGGTGGCCCGGTGCACCAGCTCGATGCGCTCACCCAGGCCGGTGAACTGCACCAGATGCTCGCCGACGATGTCACCGGCACGCAGGCTGGCGTAATGCGGCTCCGCCCCACCCCGCTGCGCGGCCGCGCCCAGGGTCAGCGCGGTACCCGACGGCGCGTCCTTCTTCTGCGTGTGGTGCGATTCGACGATGTCGCAGTCCCAGCCGGCCAGCGCCTGCGCCGCGCGCTCGACCAGCTCGTCCAGTACCGCCACGCCCAGGCTGAAATTCGACGCCCAGACCAGCGGGATGGACGCCGCCGCGGCCTCCAGCGCCTGCCGCTGTGTGCTGGAGATGCCAGTAGTGCCCGAGACCAGGCCCGCACCCCGCTCCACGCATAGCGCCAGCATCGGGTCGAAGCCCTCCGGCAGGCTGAAGTCGATCGCCACATCGAACACCGGCGCGCCAGGCAGTTCGCTGGCGCCGAAGAACGGCACGCCGTCGACCACGCGCTGGGTCGGCGCACGGCCGGTTACCGCAGCCACGATCTGCAGGGTTTCGGGATGTTCGGCGGCCAGCCGCAGCAGGGCCTGGCCCATGCGCCCGGAGGCACCGTGAATGAGCAATCGCAGGGGAGTCTGGTTCATGCCTGCAGGCTAGCGGCAGCACGCCTGCTCCGGCAAGCGCCATCGCTGCTACGCTGCATGCCCTTTCATGCAATGGATGGCAGCTCCTTCATGCAGATCAGCGAACAGCTGGTGCTGGTCACTGGCGCCGGCCGCGGCCTTGGCAAGCACATCGCCCGCGCCTTTGCCGCCCAGGGCGCCCGCGTCATCATCAACTACCACCGCAGCGAAGCCGCCGCACGTACGCTGGCCACTGAGCTGGGCGGACAGGCGATCGCGCTGCCGGCCGACGTCACCGACCGCGCCCAGGTCGATGCGATGCTGCAGCACGCACTGGCCCACTTCGGCCAAGGTGTCACCACCGTGGTCAACAACGCGCTGGCCGCTTTCTCGTTCAATGGCGATGCCCGCGACGGCGCTGCGGAAATCGGCTGGCCGGCCTTCCAGGCGCAATTCGAGGGCAGCGTGCGTGGCGCACTGAACACCGTGCAGGCCGCCCTGCCCGGCATGCAGGCCCGCCGCTTCGGCCGTGTGATCAACATCGGCACCAACCTGTTCCAGAACCCGGTGGTGCCCTACCACGACTACACCGCCGCCAAGGCCGCACTGCTGTCGCTGACCCGCACACTGGCCGGCGACCTCGGCCCGCACGGCATCACCGTCAACATGCTGTCCGGCGGCTTGCTGTGCACCACCGATGCCAGTTCCGCCACGCCGGAAGCAGTATTCGACTACATCGCCGCCAACACCCCGCTGCGCAGCGTCACCACCCCGGCCGAATTCGCCGATGCCGCGCTGTTCTTCGCCAGCCCGTGGTCACGCGCGGTGACCGGCCAGAACCTGGTGGTGGATGGCGGACTGGTGCGGGACTGAGCCGATGCGCATCTCCGAGGTCAGCCGCCTGACCGGTGCCAGCGCCAAGGCCATCCGACTGTACGAGGCGCGCGGCCTGCTGCCGCCGGTGCCACGACTGAACCGCTACCGCGACTACAGCGAACAGGACGTGGCCTGGGTGCAGCTGATCCGCCAGGCGCTGGGGCTGGGCATCACGCTGGCGGCAATCTCGCGCCTGCAGGGCCGCGACGGGCGGCTCGACTGGCAGGCAGTGCAGGCCCTGCTTGAGCAGCAGCGCAGCCGCATTGCCAGCGAGCGGGCACGGCTGGCGCAGGTCGAGCTCGACCTGCAGCAGGTCAGCGACGAACTGCAGCAGTGGCTGCTCTCCGGCAGTACTGACTGCATCCTGCAACCCAGCAGCTGCACCACCGGCGTTTGACTCTGCCCCTGGGGCATAGCCCAACCTCGCGCACTTTCCATTGCCCGAGGTTGCCGTGTCCCGCTCCATCCTTGTCCTGCTGGGCCACCCCGACCGCGACAGCCTGTGCGGCGCCCTCGCCCAGCGCTATGCCACCGCCGCCGAAAACGCCGGCCATCGGGTGCGACTGATCGCATTGGGCGACCTTGAATTCGACCCGGTGCTGCGCCACGGTTACCGCCAGATCCAGCCGCTGGAAGCCGACCTGCAGGAAGCCGCCGATGCGATCGAGGCCTGCGATCACCTGGTGCTGGTCTACCCAACCTGGTGGGGTGCGATGCCGGCGCTGCTGAAGGGCTTTTTCGATCGTGTGCTGCTGCCGGGGTACGCCTTCCGCTACCGGCGCGATTCGGTGTGGTGGGACCGGCTGCTGGCCGCGCGCAGCGCGCGGGTGATCACCACGCTGGATACGCCGCCCTGGTACTACCGCTGGATCTACCGCGACCCGGGCATCACCCAGATCCGCGCCCCCCTCCTGGAATTCTCCGGCATCCGCCCGGTGCGGGTCAGCCGACTCGGTGCGGTACGCAGCAGTACCCCGGCACAACGCAGCAGTTGGCTGGCGCTGGCAGCAGAGCTGGGTTCACGCGCCAGGTAGATCCACGCCATGCGTGGATGAAATGCCGGCCACGTTCCATGTGTCGCGTTTGCCAATTGACCGCCAGGCACCGCGCCTCAAGGCTGTGGGCCCTTCTTACGGCCCAGGCAAAGCCCATGAAATCCTCGACTGTCTTCAGCAAGTGCGCCAGGAAGACCGGCTTTTCCGGCACGTCGACGACCCGCTACCGGGTGCTGGATGACGCCCTGCTTGTCGTGAATCACCAACGCGCCAGTGAAAGCCGGGGCTTCTATGTGAATGCCGGGCTCTACTTTCCAGAGCTGCTCGAGTATCCCCTTGCACCTGACGATCTTGAAACAGCTTTCAGGTACCGCTCCAGCATTCCCACGCCCCATGTCGACTGGCGGATCGAAGAAACGCCGGGCCTGCGCCGGGCGTTCATCCAGCAGGATCTGGATGATCTGCTGGAGGCCGGAAACCGCGACGGGCTCAAAGGCCTGCTGCTCGGTGCCCTTGCCGACGTGGCGGGCTTCGCGGCAACCCATGGAAACCGCGAGTCGGTGCGGCGATTGAATCAGGACGGGAACTTCCGGGCGATCATCCGCAGAGAGGTCTGAACCCCGGGAGCGTGCGAACCAAGGTTCGCACCCACAGGGCGAAGGCCCGCACCCACCGGGCGAAGTTCGCACCTACCAAGGCAGCGTCAGTGCTGTTTGGGCGGCGTCGGCCCGCAGCTGTCGCAACCGCCACAGGCACCACCGCCTCCGCTAGGCGGCGGTGCGATCTTCCGCCCCAGCGCCTGCAGCCAGGCGGCGCGGCTGGGTTTCAACAGGGCCAGCGCCAGCGCCCCGCGCAGCTTGCGCACGGTGCCGGGGAACTGCTTCTTCAACACCACCCAGGCACTGACCAGTACGGCCACCGCGATGATCAGGTACTGGATCAGCAGGCCGGTATCCATCAGCCGCCTCCCAGCGCCTTGGTCACCTGGTAGGTGATCAGCGCCGCCACGTAGGCCGCAGCAAACAGGTAGAACGCCGAGAAGGCCATCGTCTTCCACGAATTGGTCTCGCGCTTGATGGTGGCCAGCGTCGAGATGCACATCGGGGCATAGATGTACCAGACCAGCAGCGACAGCGCGGTGGCCAGCGACCAGCCGTCGCTGATCAGCGGGGTCAGTGCCTGGCTGGCGGCATCGTCATCGGCTGCGGACAGCGCGTACACGGTCGCCAGCGAGGACACCGCCACTTCGCGCGCGGCCAGGCCCGGAATCAGCGCAATGCAGATCTGCCAGTTGAAGCCCAGCGGCGCGAAGAACACCGCCATCGCATGGCCGATCTGGCCCGCATAGCTGTAATCGATGGCCGGCATGGTGGCGCCGGCCGGAGCCGCCGGGAACGACAGCAGCACCCACAGCAGGATGGTCAGCGCCAGGATGATGCCGCCGACGCGCTTGAGGAAGATCATGCCGCGCTCGTACAGGCCCACCGCCAGGTCGCGCACGTGCGGCAGGCGGTATGACGGCAGCTCCAGCATCAGCGGGTGCTCGCTCTTGTCGCGGCGCCACTTCTTCATGATCCACGACATCGCCAGCGCACTGAGGATGCCCGCCGCATACAGGCCGAACAGCACCAGGCCCTGCTGGTTGAACACGCCCCACACCGTCTTCTGCGGGATGAACGCGCCAATCAGCAGCGCATACACCGGCAGGCGTGCCGAGCAGGTCATCAGCGGCGCGACCAGGATCGTGGCCAGGCGGTCACGCGGGTCCTGGATGCTGCGCGTGGACATGATGCCCGGCACCGCGCAGGCGAAGCTGGACAGCAGCGGGATGAACGAGCGGCCAGACAGGCCGGCGGCGGCCATCATGCGGTCGAGCAGGAACGCCGCACGCGGCAGGTAGCCGGATTCCTCCAGCACCAGGATGAAGAAGAACAGGATCAGGATCTGCGGGAGAAACACCACCACGCCACCCACACCGGCGATGATGCCGTCAGTCAGCAGGCTGGCCAACGGGCCTTCCGGCAGCACGCTGCCAACGAAGGCACCAAGCCAGGCGAAACCGGCCTCGATGCCATCCATCAACGGTGTCGCCCAGGCATACACCGCCTGGAAGATCAGGAACATCACCACCGCCAGGCTGATCAGGCCGAACACCGGGTGCAGCAGCCAGCGGTCCAGCGCGTCGTCGACTTTGGCGGTCCGTGCCGGCATGCGCACGGCCACCGACAGGATCTCGCGCACCTTGGCGTGGTAGTCGATGCCACCTTCCGGGCCCGGCACCGGTGCATCCAGGTGCGGCACCATCGCATCAAGGCGCTCGACCAGGGCCTTGGCGCCCTGCTTGCGCACCGCCACGGTTTCCACCACCGGCACGCCCAGCTCGCGCTCCAGCGCGGCCACGTCCACCTGGATGCCACGGCGCTGGGCCGCATCGACCATGTTCAGCGCAACCACCATCGGCTTGCCCAGCTCGCGCAGTTCCAGCGCGAAGCGCAGGTGCAGACGCAGGTTGGTGGCGTCGATCACGCACAGCAGCACGTCCGGTGCAGCCTCGCCCGGGTAGAAGCCCCGGCACAGGTCACGGGTGATCGCCTCGTCCAGGCTGGCCGGGTGCAGGCTGTAGGCACCTGGCAGATCGAGTACGGCGAACTCGCGGCCGGACGGCGCGCGCAGGCGGCCTTCCTTGCGCTCGACGGTGACGCCGGTGTAGTTGGCAACCTTCTGCCGGCTGCCGGTCAGCTGGTTGAACAGCGCGGTCTTGCCACTGTTGGGGTTACCGACCAGCGCAATGCGCAGGGGCGCGGTAGAAGTTGCAGCGGTCATGCGCGACGCTCCTGGCGGTTGGCGTCGACCACGACGCGCTTGGCTTCACTGATACGCAGCGCAAACCGGGTAAACCCGACCTGCACCAGCAGCGGCTCGCCACCGACCGGGCCCTTGGCCACCAGGCGCACTTCCTCGCCCTTCACGAAACCCAGCTCGCGCAGGCGACGGGCGATGGCATCGTTGGCATGGAGGTCCTGCACGGACTCGACCACGGCCGAGGCGTGCAGCGGCAGTTCGGACAGCGTCATCTAGCGCATTCTCTGCTGGATGTAAATGGTTCTCGATTCTAACATTCCCGCGTCGCGTCATGGCCCATGACCAATGGCCCGCTATGATCCATACAGGTATGGAGTGACCCTGGAATCCCATGAACGATGCTTTGCAGATCGAGCGCAGCGGCGCCGTCCTCACCCTCTGGCTGAACCGGCCCGAGCTGCACAATGCCTTTGACGCCGGCTTGATAGCGCGGCTGACCGCCGCCCTCGAAGCCGCCGGACGCGACGACGCGGTGCGCGCGGTAGTGGTGGCCGGCCACGGCGCCTCCTTCTCGGCCGGCGCCGACATGCAGTGGATGCGTGGCATGGCCGCCGCCAGCGAGGCCGACAACCGCGAGGACTCGCTGGCCCTGGCGCGGCTGATGCGCACTCTGGACGAGCTGCCCAAGCCGACCCTGGCCCGGGTCCACGGCGCGGCTTTCGGTGGCGGCGTCGGCCTGGTCGCCTGCTGCGACATCGCCATCGCCAGCACCGCGGCCCGCTTCGGCCTGACCGAAAGCCGCCTCGGCCTGCTGCCAGCGGTGATCTCGCCCTACGTGATCGAGGCCATCGGCCCGCGCCAGGCGCGGCGCTGGTTCGCCACCGGCGAGCACTTCGACGCCGATACCGCACTGCGCATCGGCCTGGTCCACCAGCTGGTCGAGCCCGAGCGCCTGGATGAGGCGCTGGAGCGGCAGCTGGCCCTGCTCGACAAGGCCGGCCCGATCGCCTCGTCCACCGCCAAGCAGCTGGTCCGGCAGGTCCGCGACAGCCATGACCGCGACGCGCTGGATCGGGATAATGCCGCCCTGATCGCGCGCCTGCGGGTGTCCGCCGAGGGCCAGGAAGGCCTGGGCGCCTTCCTCGACAAGCGCGCGCCCCACTGGGTCACGGAAGCCTGAACATGCTCGATCATCTTGGTTTGACCAGCGCCGACCTGGCGCGCAGCAGGACCTTCTTCCTGCAGGCACTGGCGCCGCTGCAGATCGGTGTGGTGATGGAAGTGACTGCCGAACAGACCGGCGCGCACGACCACATCGGCTTCGGCAGCGACGGCAAGCCGTTCTTCTGGCTCGGTAGTGGCGGCACCGCCAGCCACGGCGTGCACGTGGCCTTCGCCTGCGCCAGCCGCGACCAGGTGGACGCCTTCCATGCCGCCGCCGTCGCCGCCGGTGGCCGCGACAACGGCGCGCCGGGCCTGCGCCCGTGGTACCACCCCGACTACTACGGCGCCTTCGTGCTCGACCCGGACGGCAACAACATCGAGGCGGTCTGCCATCGCCCCGTCAGCGAGGTGGCCGCATGAGCGACTACGTCCGCATCGTCGAGGTCGGCCCGCGTGACGGCCTGCAGAACGAAAAGCAGTCGGTGGCCACCGCCGACAAGATCGAACTGATCAACCGCCTGTCGGCCACCGGCCTGCGCAGCATCGAGGCGACCAGCTTCGTCAGCCCGAAGTGGATCCCGCAGTTGGCCGACGCCGCCGAGGTCTACACCGGCATCCAGCGCCGGCCCGGCATCCACTACCCGGTGCTGGTGCCGAACGAACAGGGCTACGACCGCGCCCGTGCGGTGGGCGTGGAGGAAGTGGCGGTGTTCACCGCGGCCTCCGAGGCGTTCAACCGTACCAACACCAATGCCGGCATCGACGAATCGCTGGCCCGGTTCGAGCCGATCCTGCGCCGCGCCGCCGCCGATGGCGTGCGCGTGCGCGGCTACGTCTCCACCGTGCTCGGCTGCCCCTACCAGGGCGAGGTGCCACTGGCCGACGTGGTGCGGGTGGCGCGTGCCCTGCACCAGATGGGCTGTTACGAAATCTCGCTGGGCGACACCATCGGCGTCGGCACCCCGCGCAAGGCACGGGCGATGCTGCAGGCGGTTGCCGCCGAGATTCCGATGGCGGCACTGGCCGTGCACTTCCACGACACCTACGGCCAGGCCATCGCCAACATCGCCACCTGCCTGGAAGAAGGCGTGCGCGTGGTCGACAGCGCGGTGTCCGGCGCCGGTGGCTGCCCCTATGCCAAGGGCGCCAGCGGCAACGTCGCCAGCGAGGATGTGGTCTACCTGCTGCAGGGCCTGGGCCTGGACAGCGGCGTGGACCTGCCGGCACTGGCCGAGACCGGCCGCTGGCTGGCCGGCCTGCTCGGCCGCGCCACCGCCAGCCGCACCGGGCAGGCGCTGGCCGCCGCCGGCTGACCGTTGCACTGCGCCGCCCTGCAAAGGCGGCGCAGTGCACAACAGCGGCGGTCACAGCTTCCGTTAGAATCGGCGGTTCTCGAACCTGCAGGACCGTTCAATGCAGCTGTCTTCCGTACGTGCCGTGATCACTGGCGGCGTTTCCGGCCTCGGCCTGGCCGTGGCCCAGCACCTCGTCGCCCAGGGCGGCAAGGTGGCCCTGTTCGACCTCAACGACGACAAGGGCGCCTCCGCCGTTGCCGATCTGGGTACCGACAAGGCCCGCTATTTCAACGTCAACGTCAGCGATGAAGCGGCCGTCTCGGCAGCCATCGACCAGGCCCACGATTTCCTCGGTGGCCTGAACGTGGCAATGAACTGCGCCGGCATCCTCGGCGCCGGCCGCGTGCTGGGCAAGGAAGGCCCGATGCCGCTGGCCGGCTTCCAGGGCACGGTGATGGTCAACCTGGTCGGCAGCTTCAACGTGGCCAAGGCCGCGGCCAACCGCATGCAGCACAACGAGGCCGGTACCGATGGCGAGCGCGGCGTGATCATCAACACCGCCAGCATCGCCGCCTACGAAGGCCAGATCGGCCAGGCCGCGTATGCCGCCAGCAAGGGCGGCGTGGTGTCGATGACACTGCCGATGGCGCGCGAACTGTCGCGCTTCGGCATCCGCGTCAACACCATCGCCCCTGGCGTGTTCTGGACGCCGATGGTCGATGGCATGCCCGAAGCCGTGCAGCAGTCGCTGGCCGCGTCGATCCCGTTCCCGTCGCGCCTGGGCAAGCCGGAAGACTTCGCCAGCCTGGTCGGCTTCATCCTCGGCAACACCTACCTCAATGGCGAGACCATCCGCCTGGACGGCGCTACCCGCCTCGCTCCGAAGTGATTCCCCACGGGCGCCGGGACGGCGCCCTCCCCCAACGACCTAGATCACCATGAAAGCCAACGACATCAAGAAGGGCAACGTCGTCGAGTACAACAACGGCGTGTACCAGATCCGCGACATCGAGCGCAGCTCGCCGCAGGGTCGCGGCGGCAACGTCCGCTTCCGCTTCATCATGTACAGCGTGCCGGGCGGCAACAAGCTCGATGCCAGCTTCGATGCCGACGACAACCTGGTCGAGGTCGAACTGCTGCGCCGCCAGTCCACCTATTCGTACAAGGATGGCGATGCGTTCGTGTTCCTCGATGACGAGGACTACACCCCGTACACCCTGGACGCGGACGTGATCGGCGACGACGCCGGCTACATCACCGACGGCCTGACCGGCATCTACGTGCAGGTGATCGACGAGCAGCCGGTGGCGATCCAGCTGCCGGCCTCGGTGGTGCTGGAAGTGATCGAGACGCCGCCGGAACTGAAGGGCGGCACCGCCACCAAGCGCCCGAAGCCGGCCAAGCTCAACACCGGCATCGAGATCATGGTGCCGGAGTACATCGTCAACGGCGAACGCGTGCTGGTGAACACCGCCACCGGCGAATTCGCTGGCCGTGCCGACTAAGCGCCTTGCGCTGATCGGCTGCCTGTCCCTGCTTGCGGCGTGCTCGCCGCAGGCAGCGGACAACGCTGCCGACGCCACCCCGAAGGCCACGCCGGCCGTGACGGCCGCGCCTGCGGTGGAGGCACCGGCCGCCGTCGCGGCCACCGCCGAAGCGGAGCCCGCTACCGACCTGACCTCGGGCGATGAGGACCTGGACAAGGCACGTGCAGCCGCAGGCTGTCCAGTCCCAGGCGATGTGTACGACGTCGACGACGCGCGCATCTACTGCGCGATGCCGGCCGATGTGCAGGCCTTCCTTGCGCGCGAGAACACCTGCCAGCATTTCGCCGGCGAAGAGCCGTACGACGAAGAGCGTCGCCGCGAACTGGAAGAGGCCAGCGCGAAGTATTGCGAGGGCCGCGAGAAGATCTTCACCGATCTGGTCACGCGTCATCGCGGTGACTGCGCTGTCCGCGCAGCGCTGATCGGAATCAACACACGCTATGACCTGGACTTCGATCTCGACCTGAAGCCCTGCGGGGGCTGACCCCTCGATGATGTAGAGCCGAGCGTGTGCTCGGCTCTACAGATGGCTTACGGCTGCTTCGCGCCGAAATTGCCGCAGCCGTGGTACTGGCGGGTGCCGATGGTCAGGTTCACCTTGGCCTCGAACGCCTCACCACTCATGTCGTCCTGGCAGGTGGTGCGCTGGAAGCTGAGCTTGACGTCGGTACCGTCGGACGCCTTGCCACTCCATCCGTCGGCCCCCTCGGTGGGCTTGGCCACATCGAAGCGGCGCTCGCCGTAATCGACTTCCACCTGCAGGCCGGGTGCATCGCCGTCAACGACTGCAAGCCAGCCGGGTTCATTGCCGGTGGCACGGAACGCGGCATTGCCGGCGCTGCCATCGCCTTCGGTGGCTTCGACCGCATGGCACTCGCGATCGGCCTCGCCCTTCAGGCTCAACAGGCCGTCATCGCTGCCCTTGGTCCAGAAGCTGTTGCCCTCGCCATCGCCATACTTCGCGCCCGACGCCGCACGCTCGGAGGTCATGGCGAAGGTACGTTCGCCGATCACTACCGTCGCCGCATCCTCGCCATTGAAGGTCGCGCGCACGTTCAGATCACCACACCGGTACATGGTCTCGCTGCCGGTACCAGCGCCGGTGCTGGCAGCCGGTTCGGGCGCGGCCGGCGGCGCGGCATCAGTGCCGCCCGCAGCGGGTGGTTGTGCCGGCTGGCACGCGGCCAGGACCAACCCGAGGGAGGCTGCCAACAGACTGGGGACTACACGCATGGCTCGACTCCTTGTCGACACTACAGAGATCTTCGACCCTACCACCTGCCGGTGAGCGGGGCCTGAAAGCGGCCTGACCGCGTTCATGCGGCCAGTACCGCCATCGACAGCAGCTGCGCGCCGCTGTCGCCGGAACTGCAGGTCCAGACCCGCAGCAGGCGCAGTTTCAGCTCGCGCTCCTGACCCTGCCCACGCACCGACAAGCGCACGTCGCTGGACAACAATGCCAGGCGTCCGCACAGCAGCGTTTCCACCGCGTACGATTGCAGGCTGCTCACCCGCAGGTTCCCGGCCAGCCAGTCGCCCAGCCAGGGCAGATCGAGCATGCGCCCGCCCTGCCCATCCATCATGAACAAGGCCGGCGATACCAGCGCGGTCAGCGCATCGTGGTCGTCATCCAGCAATGCCTGCCGCAGGCGCTGTTCCAGCGCTGCCAGCTGCCGCTCATGCAGGTCTTCAACGATGTCCCGTTCCATCCACGGATCCTTCCGGCATCGGCCGGCGCCTGCGCAGGCGTTGCGCGATCCACTGCCGCGCGCCCTGCACTACTACATAGAAGACCGGTACGAAGAACACCGCCAGCACGGTCGCACTGACCATGCCGCCGAACACACCGGTTCCAATCGCCTGCTGGGTTTCCTTCGACGCGCCCTGTGCCAGCATCAGCGGCACCACGCCCAGCGCGAACGCCAGCGAGGTCATCACGATCGGCCGCAGGCGCAGCCGTGCCGCTTCCGAGGCCGCTTCGACCAGGCCACGGCCCTGCTGCTGCAGCTGGCGTGCGAACTCGACGATGAGGATCGCGTTCTTCGCCGACAGCCCGATCACCGTGATCATGCCGACCTTGAAGAACACGTCGTTGGGCATGTCGCGCAACAACACGGCGGCGACCGCGCCGAGAAGGCCCAGCGGCACCACCAGCATCACCGCCAGCGGAATCGACCAGCTCTCGTACAGCGCCGCCAGCACCAGGAACACCACCAGCATCGACAGCAGCAACAGCCACGGCGCCTGCGCGCCCGATTCACGCTCCTGCAGCGACTGGCTGGTCCATTGCAGAGCGAAGCCAGACGGCAGCTTCTCCGCCAACCGCTCCATCTCCGCCATCGCCTGGCCGGTCGACACGCCGGAGGCCGGGGCGCCGGACAGATTCAGCGCCGGGAAGCCGAGATAGCGCTGCAGCTGCAGCGGCGCCTCGGTCCAGTGCGGGGTCACCAGTTCGGACAGCGCCACCATGCCGCCCTCGCTGTTGCGCACGTACAGCCTCAGCACATCCTCCAGCTCCATCCGGTGGGATGCGTCTGCCTGCAGGATCACCTGCTGCAACCGGCCCTTGTTGGGGAAATCATTGACGTACTGCGAGCCCATTGCCGCCGACAGCGTGCTGCTGATGTGTTCGAAGCCCACGCCCATCGCCTCGGCCTTGGCCCGGTCGATGTCCAGCCGCACGCTGGTGCCGGCCGGCAGGCCATCGGCATGCACCTCGGACAGCAGCGGGCTGGCCTCGGCCAGCTTCAGCAGCTGCTGCAGGGCCGCGCGTAGTTCGGCCTGGCTCTGCCCGGTACGCGCCTGCAGGGCGAGCGAGAACCCGGACGAACGGCCCAGGCTGTCGATCGCCGGCGGCATCACGCTCATCACCTCGCCCTCGGCAATCGTGGACATCGCCTTCTGCGCGGCCTCCACCTCGCCGGCCGCGGTGGCGCCTGCACGCTCGCTCCAGTCCTTGAGCATGGTGTAGGTCAGCGCCGCGCTCGGGCCGGAACCGGAGAAGCTGTAGCCGAGGATCGACTGGTTGGAGCCGATGCCCGGACGCGAGGCCACGTGCCGCTCGTAGGCTTCGACCACGGCCAGCGTGCGCTCGGCGGTGGCTTCGGCCGGCAGCTGGATCGAAGTCATGAAATAGCCCTGGTCTTCTTCCGGCAGGAACGCACCCGGCAACCAGTGCAGGCCCAGCAGCAGTGCCACTACCAGTGCGGCGAATACGCCCATCACCCGCCCACTGCGCTGCAGCACCGAAGCCACGCCACGCTGGTAGCGCCCGGTCATCGCCTCGAAGCCACGATTGAAGGCGCCGAACAGCCCACCACGACCATGGTGTCCATGGGTATTCGGGCGCAGCAGGGTCGCGCACAGCGCCGGGGTCAGGCTCAATGCCAGCAGCGCCGAGAACAGGATCGACACCGCCATCGCCACGGTGAACTGGCGGTAGATCGCGCCCACCGAGCCGCTGGCCAACGCCATCGGAATGAACACGGCGGTCAGCACCAGGGTGATGCCGATCACCGCACCGGTCAGCTCGCGCATCGCCTTGATGGTGGCCTCGCGCGGCGGCAGTCCTTCCTCGGCCATGATCCGTTCCACGCCCTCGACCACCACGATGGCGTCGTCGACGATGATGCCGATCGCCAGCACCATGCCGAACATGGTCAGCACGTTGATCGAGAAGCCCAGTGCCAGCATCACCGCGAAGGTGCCGAGCAGCGCGATCGGTGCGACCAGCGCCGGAATCAGCGTGTAGCGCCAGTTCTGCAGGAACAGGTACATCACCGCGAACACCAGCAGCATGGCCTCCAGCAGCGTCTGCACCACCTTCTGGATCGAGATCTTCACGAACGGTGCGGTGTCGAACGGAATGCTCGACTCCACGCCGCGCGGCAGCAGCGGCGCCAGTTCGGCCATGCGCTCGCGTACCGCCGACGCGGTGCGCACTGCGTTCGCGCCAGGACGCAACTGCACCCCGGCGGCGGTCGCTGGGTGGCCATCCTCACGGGTGCCCCACGCATAGCTCTGCGCGCCCAGTTCGACGCGGGCGACATCGCCCAGCACCACCCGTGAACCGTCTGCCCCGGCGCGCAGCACGATGGCTGCGAACTGCTCCGGCGTGGACAGCTGCCCATCGGCGCTGAGCGGCACGGTGATGCGCTGGCCCGGAACACCCGGCGAATCACCGATGCGTCCCGGCGAGATCTCCAGGTTCTGCTGCTCGATGGCGGTGGCCACATCGCCCATGGTCAGGCCGTAGCCGGTCAACCGGGTCGGGTCCAGCCAAACGCGCATCGCCTGTTCGGCACCGAACAGCTGCACGCGGCCGACGCCATCGATGCGGCGCAGCTCTTCGATGATGTTGCGCGCCATGAAGTCGCCCAGTGCGGCCTCGCTGACGCTGGCATCCGGCGAACGCAGGCCGACCAGCATCAGGAAGCCGGAATCGGCGGCCTCCACGAACAGGCCGTTCTGGCGCACGCTGCGCGGCAGGCGCGGCTCGATCGCCTTGATCCGGTTCTGCACGTCCACCTGCGCCAGCTCCGGGTTGGTACCGGGCTTGAAGGTCGCAGTGATCGAGGCTTCGCCGGAGGTGTCCACCGAAGATTCGAAGTACAGCAGGTGCTTGACGCTGGACAGCTCGCGCTCGATCAGCCCGACCACCGCATCATTCAGCGTCTGCGGGCTGGCACCCGGGTAGCTGGCATAGATGCTGACACTGGGCGGCGCGACCGCCGGATAGCGCTCCACGGCCAAGCGCGGAATCGCCAGTACGCCGGCCAGGATGATGAAGATCGCCAGCACCCAGGCGAACACCGGGCGATCGATGAAGAAACGTGCCATGTTGGATTTTCCTGGAGGGGCTGGCCCGGGAAAGGCTCAGCCCTTGCTGCCGGCCTGCATCGCGCCGGCGCTGGCGACCGGCACCTGCCAGTCGCGCGCATCGACCACCACGCCTTCCTGCAGGCGTTCCTGGCCCTCGACCACCACCTTTTCGCCCGCCTTCAGACCGGTGCGCACCAGCCACTGGCGATCAACGCTGCCGTCGACCTCCAGCGTGCGGATCACCGCCTTGCCATCGCCACCGATCACCCAGGCATAAGCCTGGCCACCGGCGCTGCGCAGCACGGCCTGCTGCGGCACGGTCAGCGCACTGGCCGGTGCACCCCGCGGCACTTTCGCGCGCACATACATGCCGGGCAGCAGCTGGCGCTGCGGGTTGTCGACCAGGATGCGGAGGATCACATCACCGGTACGCGCATCGACGTTGATGCCGGAGAACAGCATCTGGCCACGCTCGGACAGCGGCTTGCCGGCGGCACCGATGATCGTCACCGGCAGCTCGCCACCACCGGCAGCACTGCGCTGCAGCGATTCCAGCTGGGCCGCCGGCTGGCGCACATCGACGTAGACCTGGTCGATCTGCTGTACCACCGCCATCGGCTCGGCATCGGCCACGCCGACCAGTGCGCCTTCGGTCACCAGCGCCTGATCGATGCGGCCGGCAATCGGCGCGCTGACCGTGGCATAGCGCAGGTCGAGCTGGCGACGGGCCAGGATCGCGCGCGCTTCATTCACCGCGGCACGGGCCTGTTCGTACTCGGCACTGGCATCGTCGCGATGCTGCTGGCTGACGGCCTGTGCCGCGGCCAGTGCATGCAGGCGCTGCGACTGCACGCGACTGCGGCCCAGGGCGGCCTCACTGCGCTGCAGCGCGGCCAGTGCCGAATCGACATCGGCACGGAAGGCCGCCGGATCGATCTGGAACAGGGCCTGGCCGGCGTCTACTTCCGCGCCCTGGTCAAACAGCCGGCGCTGCACGATGCCACCCACCTGCGCTCGGATCTGCGCGGTGCGCACGGCGGCCACGCGGCCAGGCAGTTCGTCGTCACGCTGCACCACCTGCGGGCCGACGGTAACCACGCTCACGCGGGGTGCGGCTTCGGGCGTGGCTTCGGGGGTGGAGCAGGCCGTCATGGCCAGGGCGAGGGCCGCGATCAACGCGACCGGAGTCCTGAAGGTTCTCATTGCTGTGCACAATGCCGCGCGGGCGGCTGATAGGTTCTGAAGAACCCAGTGTGCGTGGCGATGATGGGGTTTCGATGGAGGAACTGTGGAGATACGATGGAGGCAAGCACCTTAAGGCCCCGCCCCTGCATGCATGCCGCCCCTGCCCTCGCCGCCCTCGTCCTGATCGTCGAGGATGAGGCCGAGATCGCCGACATTCTTACCGCCTATCTGGAACGCGAAGGACTGCGTACGCTGCGCGCCGCCGACGGCCACAGCGCACTGGACCTGCATCGCAGCGCCCGCCCCGACCTGGTCCTGCTCGACGTGCAGCTGCCGCGGCTGGATGGCTGGAGCGTGCTGACCCAGCTGCGCCAGCGCGGCGAGACGCCGGTGATCATGCTGACCGCACTGGACCAGGACCTGGACAAGCTGACCGCACTGCGCATGGGCGCTGATGACTACGTGGTCAAACCATTCAATCCGGCCGAAGTGGCGGCGCGCGTGCGCGCCGTGCTGCGGCGTACGTTGCGCGCCTCGCGCGTGGACGCCCCGACCGCGCTGCGGGCGGGCCCGCTGCTGATCGACTCGGCCACCCACGCCGTGCACGTGGAGGGCGAAGGCTACAGCCACGAAGTGCTGCTCACGCTCACCGAGTTCAAGCTGCTGCACTGCATGGCGCTGGCGCCGACGCGCATCTTCAGCCGCAGCGAACTGATGCACGAATGCCTGCCGGAAAGCGAGGCGCTGGAGCGCACGGTCGACAGCCATGTCAGCAAGCTGCGCCGCAAGCTGGATGAAGTGGGCATGGTCAATGTGCCGGCCAGCGTGCGTGGCGTCGGCTACCGGTTGATGGCCGACCGCTGATGGCCCGCCTGCGCCGCTCCGGGCTCAGCCGCCACATCATCGTCTCGATGTCGCTGATGGTGATCGGCGTCATCGTGATGATGATCCTGTCATCGTGGCTGCTGTATGCAGTGCTGGTCGAATTTTTCCCCGGCACTACCGAGGAGCCGGAAAGCTGGCTGCCGACCGGCCCTGAACTGGCATGGATGGTCGGCGTGATCCTGACCGGCCTGGCGCTGGCCATCGCCGCCTCGTTCCGTCTTGCCCATCGCATCCTGTCGCCGTTGAATTCGCTGGTGGACAGCGTGCGCGCGCTCGCGGGCGGCGACCTCGGTGCCCGTGCCAGCGTCGAGGAAAACTCGCCGGGCGAAGTGGCCACCTTGGTCGAGGACTTCAATGCCATGGCGCGGCGGCTGCAGCACGTGGAGAGCGAGCGTGCGATGTGGCATGCAGCCATCGCCCATGAACTGCGGACTCCGGTGACGATCCTGCGCGGCCGCCTGCAGGGCCTGGCCGAGGGCGTCTTCCAGCCGGACGAATCACAGTTCCGCAGCCTGCTCGCCCAGGTCGAGGGCCTGTCACGACTGATCGAGGATCTGCGCGTGCTGAGCCTGTCCGACAATGCGCGGCTGGACGTGCGCCGCGCACGTACCGACGTGGTGGCCGAAGTGCATTCGGTGATGACCCTGGTCGATCCCCAGTTCCGCGCCGCCGGCTTCGTGCTGGAGCTGGAAACCAGCCGCGAAGAACACAACGCGCACTGCGACCCGACCCGTCTGCGCCAGGCGCTGCTGGCGCTGCTGGAGAACGCGCGCCGCTATGCCAGCCCGGGCAAGGTGCGGATTGCCGTGCATGACACACCGGGCCATGTGCAGGTAGCGATCGAGGATGAGGGCCCGGGCATCGACCCTGAGCTGCACGCCGACATCTTCTCTCCGTTCATGCGTGCCGATGGCTCGCGTTCGCGCCAGGGCGGCGGCAGCGGGCTCGGCCTGGCGGTGGTCAAGGCCATCGCCGACGCGCACGGTGGCCGCGTCTACTGCATCCCGGGCAGCGTTGGCGGCAGCCGCTTCGTCATCGAACTGCCGCGCCAGTAGCCGGACGGGCTGCCTGCGTACGCAGGTGTGCACCGAGTGCCGCCAGATTGGCGTCGATCGCATCCATTTCCTCGCGCTGGCGGATCGGCAGCTGCTGGCGCAGCTGCACGCGCAATGCCTGCCACGCCGGGACCGCCTGCGCACTGGCAGTGGCCACGGCCTCGGACAGCAGCGCCTGCTCGTCGCCCAGCGGCAATCCATAGCCGCCGTCCTGCAGCAGCGTCCCCGGTCGCAGCCACTGCCCGCTCTGCTCCAGCAACCCCCGCAGGCTGCGCGTTTCAGTGCTGTCCGGTGCGGCCAGCAGCTGCCGCTTGAGCACATCGCGTGCGCGCAGCTCGGCACGCCGCTGCGCGGCCTGCTCCAGCAGCAACAGGCCGGCGCTGGCACGCAGGTCACCCTGCAGCAGCCACGGTGCCCGTTGCTGTGCAGGTAGCTTCAACCAGCCGCGCACATCACGTGCGGGCAAGGCCAGCTGGGCCGCGGCCACTGCGAACAACTGCTGGTAGTGGTCGCGCGCCGAGGCGAAGTAGTAGCCTTGCGCCTGCGCTGCATTGCGGTCCGTCAGTACCCTCTCGTCGAGAACGCCCAGCCGCATCAGTCTGCGCTTCAGGCCACGCGGACTCAGCTGGGCCAGCCCGGCCTCCCCCAGCCGAGGCACACCCGCCTGCAGCAGCTTGGCGGTTTCCACCGCGCAGTTGTTGCTGACGAAGTAATAGCGCCCGTCATAGCTCCAGTGCACCTGCGCAGTGCGCTCGAGCAGGCTGGCGATCTCGCCGGGCGACAACTGCAACGGCAGCGACTGCAACCCGCGCAGTTCCACCTTGGTGTACTCATCCACCACCTGCTGCAGCGGCAGCACGAACAGTCGCGACGGGTAGCCACCGGTAAGGCCACGCCAGTTGGAAATCTGCACGTCACCAACGAAGGCACGGAACGAAAGCACACGGTGGTAATCCAGGTCCAGGCGACAGTCCGGCCCCGGCGCACGGCCCGGCCGGCAGATCACCAGCCGCAGCATGCTGTGCCCCCAGCGGCTCATCGGCTGCGCACTGCCTTCGGCGAACAGGTAGTCCACGGCGTAGACACGTGCCGGGTCGAGTTGCAGCAACGACGCCGCGCCCTCTTCCGGTTCGGCCTGCAGCAAGGGCAGCGTCGTAGCGCACTGCGGCTGTGGCAGCGATGTCGGGGTTCCGAAATGGGCCTGGTACCACTGCGCAAGTGCCGGGCGCCGGCAGGCAAACTCGCTGTCGAGCACGAAATGCTCGGCGTTCACTGCCAGGTACTCGGCCGGATCCTTCAGTTCATAGGCATCCGGACTGCGGTCATGGAAGTCGTTGTCGCCACGGCCGAGATGCCAGGGCTTGCGCTGCCAGCCAGCCAGGTCCCGCCAACGCGCAGTGCGCGACCAGTCCGCACCGCCACGGTCGGCGACGTGGGTGAGTTCGTGCACCAGCGCGCTGCGGCGCGCACGGCGGGCGCCGGGCATGCCGTCATCCAGAAGATCGCGGCGCAACGTGATGCGGCCGGCGAAGGCGCGGCCATGCACCTCGGCGGGAAGGCCATCACTCCAGCGCACCTGCACCTGCGCCGGCAGGGCGCGCAGCAGGCCATCTGGCAACAATGACTGCACGTCGGCCAGGGTCTGCGTCGCCACCTGCTGCTGTGCAGGGCTCAACCCCGCAGGATCGAGCTGCAGGCGATCAGCCGCGTGCGCGACATGAGCGATCAGCAGTAGAGCCACGCCATGCGTGGCTGCGTTCCGTGCAGATGTCATGGCGTTGCCGGCCAGCGGCCGGCACTACCCGAAGGCGGGATCAACGTGCCAGCAGCGCGCGGGCCAGTTCCAGGTCGCTCTGCTGCTGTGCGGCGGTGCTCTGCTCGCGCAGGTGGACCAGCGCCGCCTGCAGGCGGACGCCACGGATCTGGCCGTCGCTGGCGACGAACGCAGCGGCATCGTCGCGTGCAGCCAGCACCACCTTGTCATCACCCGAGCTGCTGCCCGACGAACCGGAGGACGCACCGGTGGCCGAGCCGGCCGAGGTGCCAGCGAAGCTGGAAGCGAAGCCGGCCAGCGGCAGGGACAGCAGGGCAAGCAGCAGGAGCGGACGGGTCATCGGTTCGAAGCCGGTTGTTAGGAAGCGTGGAGCGTAACGGGTGCGTGAAGGATTTGCCCGGCTCAAACGTCGAACAGCTTGCCGGGGTTCAGCCGCGCTTGGGGATCGAACGCGCGTTTGACCGCCTTCATCAGGGCGATCTCGGCCGGGCCGCGGGTGCTGTCCAGGTAGCCCTTCTTGACCAGGCCGATGCCGTGCTCGGCCGAGATGCTGCCATCGAAGCGCGCCAGCACCTGCGCGAGCAGCTTGGTCACCTGCTCGCACTGCGCCACGAAATCGGCGTCGCTGGTGTCGTCCGGCTTGAGCACATTGATGTGCAGGTTGCCGTCGCCGATATGGCCGAACCAGACCACGTCGAAGTGCGGGTAGGCCTGCCCGATCAGCGCCTGGGTCTCGGCCAGGAACGCCGGCATCGCCGAGATCCGCACCGAGACGTCATTCTTGTAGGGCGTGTAGCGCGCCAGCGATTCGGTGATGCCTTCGCGCAGGCGCCACAGCTGCGCGGCCTGGGCATCGCTGGCACTGATCACGCCGTCACTGACCCAGCCATTGCCCATGCAGTCCTCGAACGCGGCCATCGCCGCCGCTTCCTGGGCCTCGTCGCCGGCGGCGAACTCGGTGACTACGTAGTACGGATGCACCTCGTCGAACGGTGCCTGCGCGCCATGCGCCAGCACGTGCTCCAGCGCCCGGTCAGTGAAGAATTCGAAGGCCTGCAGCTGCAGGCGCGCGCGGAACGCGGCGAATACCTGCATCAGCACCTCGAAGCTGGGTACGGCCAGCAGCATCACGTTGCTGGCCGGCGGCGGGTCGGTCAGTTTCACCGTGGCTTCGACGATCACGCCCAGCGTGCCCTCCGAGCCGATCAGCAGCTGGCGGAAGTCATAGCCGCTGGAGTTCTTGATCAGCCCCTTGTTGAGTTCCAGCAGCTGGCCATCGGCCGTGACCACCTTCAGGCCGGCGATCCACTCGCGGGTGTTGCCGTAGCGGATCACGCGGATGCCGCCGGCATTGGTGGCGATGTTGCCGCCGATCGAGCAGGACCCGCGCGCGGCGAAATCCACCGGGTAGATCAGGCCGTGGTCCAGCGCGGCGTTGTGCACGGCCTCCAGCGGCATGCCGGCCTGCACCACCAGGGTGCGATCGACGGCGTCGTAGGCCAGCGCCTTGTTCATCCGTTCCAGGCTGAGCACCAGCTCGCCGTTGGCGGCCACCGCGCCACCCGAGAGGCCGGTGCGGCCACCGGACGGCACCACGGCCACGCCCTCGCCTGCGCTCCAGCGCATCACCGCCTGCACTTCCTCGACCGTGGCCGGCAGTGCGATCGCCAGCGGCGCCGGCGTCCAGCGCCGGGTCCAGTCGCGCCCGTAATGCTCCAGGTCGGACGGATCGGTCTTCAGCTTCAGGCCGGGACAGGCCTGCTGCAGCGAGGCAATGCGGGAATCGGTCATGACGGTCCAGCGCGGTGCGTGAAGAACGGGCAAGCGTGCCAGCGGCACGCGCCAGCGTCCAGCCCTGCAGCCGTACAGATAGCTACGGATGCAACCAATTGCGCACTGCACCATGGGCGGCACGATCTGGCATAGTGGTCAGCCCCTGTCCCACTGGCCGTGTTGCCCCATGTCGCCGAAGAAGACCTCGTTCCCGAAGCAGGATATCCGCGTGCTGTTGCTGGAGGGGGTCAGCCAGACCGCCGTGGAGGTGTTCAGCGCCGCCGGCTACAGCCAGATCGAAGCGCACACCAAGGCGCTGCCCGAGGACGAACTGAAGGCGCGCATCGCCGAGGCGCACATCGTCGGCATCCGTTCGCGCACCCAGCTCAGCGCCGAGGTGCTGGCCGATGCCAAGCGCCTGATCGCGGTGGGCTGCTTCTGCATCGGCACCAACCAGGTCGACCTGGACGCGGCCGAGCTGGCCGGCATCCCGGTGTTCAACGCGCCGTACTCCAACACCCGCAGCGTGGCCGAACTGGTGATCGCCGAGGCGATCATGCTGACCCGCGGCATTCCGCAGAAGAACGCCGAATGCCATCGCGGCGGCTGGTCGAAGTCGGCCAGCGGCAGCCATGAAGTACGCGGCAAGACGCTGGGCATCATCGGTTACGGCCACATCGGCACCCAGGTCGGCGTGCTGGCCGAATCGCTGGGCATGCAGGTGATCTTCCACGACGTGGAAACCAAGCTGGCGCTGGGCAATGCGCGTGCTGCGGCCAGCCTGGACGACCTGCTGGCCCGCGCCGACATCGTCACCCTGCACGTGCCGGAGACCCCGGCCACGCAGTGGATGATCGGCAGCACCGAGCTGGCGAAGATGCGCAAGGGCGCGCACCTGATCAACGCCGCGCGCGGCACCGTGGTCGACATCGATGCGCTGGACGCGGCGCTGGCCAGCGGCCACGTCGGCGGCGCCGCGCTGGACGTGTTCCCGGTCGAGCCGAAGGGCAATGGCGATATCTTCGAATCGCCGCTGACCCGCCACGACAATGTGATCCTGACCCCGCACGTGGGCGGCAGCACGCTGGAGGCGCAGGACAACATCGGCGTGGAGGTGGCGGCCAAGCTGGTGCGCTACAGCGACAACGGCAGCACCCTGTCGGCGGTCAATTTCCCGGAAGTGACCCTGCCCGAGCACGCTGACAGCCTGCGCCTGCTGCACATCCACCAGAACGTGCCGGGCGTGCTGTCCAAGGTCAACGAGATCTTCTCGCGCCACAACGTCAACATCGACGGCCAGTTCCTGCGCACCGACCCGAAGGTGGGCTACGTGGTGATCGACATCACCGCCAGCGAGGCACAGGCCGCCGCCGTGCGCGACGAGCTGGCCGCGATTCCGGGCACGCTGCGGACGCGCATCCTGTATTGAAAAAAGGGGACGGAGGGGATTAAGTCGTTTGCGGCACATGCGCTATAAACGACTTAATCCCCTCCGTCCCCTTTTTACCTCAACGTGCCAGCCACCGGCGCGCCATGCGCTGCATGGACTCGTCCGATTCCGGATCGGACGCGACTTCGGTCACCGGCCGCCATGCCAGGTCAAGTGACTCCTCGCTGAGCACGAAGGCTTCGCCACCCAGCGCGCGGATCACGAAACGTACGTCGTAGTGCCAGTGGCCCGGCACCTCCTTGCGCTCCGGAATCCAGTGCTTGTCGATATCGAAGATAGCCGGGTCTTCCAACACCAGGCCGCTCAGTCCCGATTCTTCTTCGGCTTCCTTCAGTGCCACCTGGGCCAGGTCGCGGTCGCCGTCGGCGTGGCCACCCAGCTGCAGCCAGCGCTGCAGCTTGCGGTGGTGGGTCAGCAGCAGGCGCTGGCCATCGGCACTGACCAGCCAGCAGCTGGCAGTGAAGTGGCCGGCCAGCCGCTCGCGCCGGAACGGATCTTCCGGATCGTCCAACAATGTGCCGAATTCGGCAGCCAATGCGTCGTGGGCGGGCTCGCGGCGGGCGTAGTCCCGCAGCAGGCCACGCAGGCGATCGTCAAGCACGGCAAGGGTTTCGGCGGTCTGGCTCATGAATGGGCGGCGTTTGGAAAAATACTGCTCATTATCGCCGTTCATTGTTGCGATTGCGCTTGTGCGTTGGCTTCAGCTTTGGCTAAGGTACAGCGGGCCGTTCGCGCGGCCTTCACCATTCCAGGGTTGCCGGCAACGTATCGGCGGCCCACCCAATCCGATCACTAGGAAGTACTGCATGCTGAAAGCTCTGTTGAGGGTCAAGCCGGTTGAACCGGCCGGGCACGTCGATGCCGGCGAACCCATCGAAGGCAGCCTGGACGGCGAAGCCACGTTGAAACGGACCCTCACGGCTAAACACCTCATCCTGCTTGGCGTGGGTGCGGTGATCGGCGCTGGTATCTTCGTGCTGACCGGCCAGGCCGCGGCCAACCATGCCGGCCCGGCGGTGATGCTTTCGTTCGTGCTGGCCGGTTTCGCCTGTGCCCTGGCGGGCCTGTGCTACGCCGAGTTCGCGGCGATGATGCCGGTCTCCGGCAGTGCCTACTCGTACTCCTACGCCACCCTGGGCGAAGGCATGGCCTGGTTCATCGGCTGGTGCCTGGTGCTGGAGTACCTGTTCGCCTCGGCCTCGGTCGCGGTGGGCTGGTCGGCGTACCTGATCAGCTTCATCACCACCACGCTGCACATGCCGTTCCCGGATGCGCTTAGCGCAGCCCCGATCGCCTGGACCGGCAGCGAGTTCATCGCCTCGGGCAAGCTGTTCAACCTGCCGGCAGTACTGATCGTGGCGGCGGTGTCCGGCCTACTGTACGTGGGCGTGACCCAGTCGGCCTTCGTCAACGCGATCATCGTGGCGATCAAGGTCACCGTCATCTGCCTGTTCATCGGCATCGGCGCGGCCCATATCGACCCGGCCAACTGGCAGCCGTTCATCCCGGAAAACACCGGCGTGCCGGGTGAGTTCGGCTGGAGCGGCATCTTCCGCGCCGCCACCATCGTGTTCTTCGCCTACATCGGCTTCGACGCGGTCTCCACCGCCGCCGGCGAAACCAAGGACCCACAGCGCAACATGCCGATCGGCCTGCTCGGCTCGCTGGCGGTGTGCACCATCGTCTACATCATCGTCTGTGCCGTGCTGACCGGCATGATGCCGTACCACCTGCTGGGCACCGACAAGCCGGTGGCCACCGCGCTGGAGCCCTACCCGACCCTGTCGTGGCTGAAGACGTTCGTGGAAATCGGCGCCATCGCCGGCCTGTCCTCGGTGGTGCTGGTGATGATGATGGGCCAGACCCGCATCGCCTACACCATCTCCCGCGATGGCCTGCTGCCGAAGTTCTTCGGCAGGGTCCACGCCCGCTTCCGCACCCCGTACGTCGCCACCATCGTGGTCGGCGTGATCGCCGCCGCACTGGCCGGCCTGGTACCGCTGAACGTGCTGGGCGAACTGGTCTCGATGGGCACCCTGCTGGCCTTCGCCACGGTCTGCATCGGCGTGCTGGTGCTGCGCTATACCAAGCCGGACATCCACCGCCCGTTCCGCGTGCCGGCGGTGTGGATCATCTGCCCGCTCGGCGCGGCGACCTGCCTGTTCCTGTTCTGGCAGGCGTTCGTGGTGCACTGGCACCTGTTCGTCGGCTGGACGCTGCTCGGCCTGCTGATCTACCTGGGCTACGGCATCCGCAACAGCAAGCTGGCCAAGTCGCCCTGATCCGCCTACGGGCCGGCCTTGCGCCGGCCCGTCCGTTTTCCCCGCGCGCCGGTCATGGCGCGATTCGACAAGACCACCACACATGTTCAAGCAACTGTGGGCCACCAAGCACCCGCATGCCGCCCATGAAGACGCCAACGGCCTGAGCCTGCGCCGCCACCTCGGCCCCTGGGGCCTGACCGCCCTCGGTATCGGCGCGGTGATCGGCGGCGGCATCTTCGTCATCACCGGCCAGGCCGCCGCCAACCACGCTGGCCCGGCCATCATGCTGTCCTTCGTACTGGCCGCCATCTGCTGCGCCTTCTGCGCACTGGCCTATGCCGAGTTCGCCTCGATGGTGCCGGTCTCCGGCAGCGCCTACACCTACACCTACGCCACCTTCGGCGAGCTCTCGGCCTGGTTCATCGGCTGGATGCTGGTGCTCGAATACGGCGTCTCCGCCTCGGCGGTCGCGGTCAGCTGGACCGGCTATTTCCTCAGCCTGCTCAGCCAGTTCGACATCCATCTACCGGCGGCGCTGGTCAGCGCGCCACTCGACGCGCAACTGCGCCCGACCGGCGCGATCGCCAACCTGCCGGCCGCCGCGCTGGTACTGCTGCTGACCTGGCTGTGCTACGTCGGCATCAGCAAGTCCTCGGCGATGAACATGGCAATGGTCGTGCTGAAGACCGGCCTGATCCTGCTGGTCATCGTGGTCGGCTGGAAGTACGTGGACACCAGCAACTGGACGCCGTTCATTCCCGCCAACGAAGGGCCTGGCAAGTACGGCATGGAAGGCGTGCTGCGTGGCGCGGCGATGGTGTTCTTCGCCTATATCGGCTTCGAAGCAGTGTCGGTGGCGGCGCAGGAATCGAAGAATCCGCAGCGTGACATGCCGTTCGGCATGATGCTGTCGCTGGTGATTTGCACCGTGCTGTACATCGCCATGGCCGCAGTGATGACCGGCCTGGTGCCGTTCCAGCTGCTGGGCACCGATGAGCCGGTGGTGACCGCCGTGGCGGCGCATCCGCAGCTGGGCTGGTTGCGCTGGGTGGTCGAGGTCGGCGCGCTGGTCGGCCTGTCCTCGGTGGTGCTGGTGATGGTCATCGGCCAGCCGCGCATCTTCATGATCATGGGGCGCGACGGCCTGCTGCCGCCGGTGTTCACCAAGATCCACCCGAAGTACCGCACCCCGCACATCAACACCGTGATCACCGGCATCGGCATCGCCCTGCTGGCGGCGCTGTTCCCGCTGGACATCCTGGGCGAGCTGACCTCGATGGGCACGCTGATCGCGTTCGCGGCGGTGTGCGCGGGCGTGCTGATCCTGCGCCGCACCCAGCCGGACCTGCCGCGTCCGTTCCGCATGCCGATGGCGTGGCTGATCTGCAGCCTGGGCGTGCTGAGTTGCCTTGCCCTGCTGTCGGCGATGACGATGCACAACTGGATGCTGATGGGGGTGTGGACGTTCGTTGGTTTCGTGATCTATTTCTGCTACGGCTTCAGGCACAGCCGGCTGCGGGGTAAGTGAGGTTTTTTGCATTGCAGGGCCTGCGGCCCTGCACCCGCCTTTGAAGCCGGAGCAACGGCAACAGCTGGGCTGAGGGGTTTGGCGGGGAGGCATGGGTTCGCGGGGGACGCCGTGAATCCGTCCATGGAGGCTTAGCCGCGCCATCCATGGCGCGGATACCCCCGCGAACCCATGCCTCCCCGCCCATGACAGTCTCCCGGCGCATCCGGTGGATCCACGCCATGCGTGGATGAAACGTTCTCTTGAACGAATGTTCCGGAATGACTGTTTCTGTAGAGCGGAGCCATGCTCCGCTCCGAGCAAGCGCAGCGAAGCGACCCGCTTCTGCCTTTCCTTCTTCACTCCGTGGCTGACGCGCACGGAACCTGTCCGTGGTCGGGCGGGTGGGTTGTGCAGGGGTGTCCGCGGCATGGATGCCGCGGCCAAGCCCCCAAGGAAGGGTCTACGGCGTCCCCTGCACAGCCCACCCGCCGGCCAAAGCAAGAAATCCAGCCCGGCGAGACAGCCACGAGGGGCTCAGCCGTTGGCCGAATCCAGTAAAATCGCCCGCATGAACGCCCCCACCTTCCCGTACGACACCGCGCGCCTGAGCGAACTGGCCCAGCTGCTGATCGACAACGTCCGCGAACTGGCCCACGCCGGCTGGACCCCGGCCACCAGCAGCAACTTCTCCCACCGCCTGGACGACCGCCACGCCGCGATCACCGTCTCCGGCAAGGACAAGGGCCGCCTGATCGAGGACGACATCATGGTGGTGGACTTCGACGGCCTGGCCGTCGGCCGCCCGCTGCGCCCGTCCGCCGAAACCCTGCTGCACACCCAGCTGTATCGCCGCTTCCCGGAAATCGGCTGCGTGCTGCACACCCACTCGCCGGTGCAGACCGTCGCCTCGCGCCTGTACGCGCCGCAGGGCCACATCCGCCTGGAAGGCTACGAGCTGCTGAAGGCCTTCGCCGGCAACAGCACCCACGAGATGGCCATCGACGTGCCGGTGTTCGCCAACACCCAGGACATGAACGTGCTTTCGAAGCAGGTCGATGACCTGCTCGACCGTCAGAACCTGTGGGGCTACCTGATCGACGGCCACGGCCTGTATGCCTGGGGCCGCGACATGGCCGAGGCACGCCGCCACCTGGAAGCGTTCGAGTTCCTGTTCCACTGCGAGCTGGAACTGCGCAAGCTGCGCGGCTGAACCCGCACGCAGGTGCAGATGCCGATCCGGAATCTGCACCTCGTGCCCACCCTGCTACCCTGTCTTCCCCCCGAGACGTTCAAGCTGCCGCCATGAGCCGACTGCGCATCTACGACGACACCCGCCCCGAATCACCGCTGCTGGACACCCAGGACGGCGCGGTCATCGCTGCCGAGCTGCAGAAGATCGGCGTCACCTTCGAGCGCTGGCAGGCCACCGCACCGGTCGCACCGGGCGCCAGCCAGGATGAAGTGTTCGCCGCTTACCGCGCCGACATCGACCGCCTGGTTGCCGAGCGCGGCTTCAAGAGCGTGGACGTGGCCTCGATCGCCCCGGACAACCCGAACCGCGCCGAGCTGCGCAGGAAGTTCCTCGACGAACACTTCCACAAGGAAGACGAGGTGCGCTTCTTCGTCGCAGGCTCCGGCCTGTTCACCCTGCACGTGGGTGACAAGGTCTATGAGATCGAGTGCGTGAAGGACGACCTGATCGCCGTGCCCGACGGCACCACCCACTGGTTCGACATGGGCGATGAGCCCAGCTTCGTGGCGATCCGCTTCTTCACCGAACCGGATGGTTGGGTCGGTCACTTCACCGGCACCGACATCGCGCAGAAGTTCCCCCGTTACGTACCCACCCAGGCGTCCTGATCCATGCAGCCCCGCGTCATCCTGACCGACATCGAAGGCACCACCAGCAGCATCTCGTTCGTCAAGAACGTGCTGTTCCCCTATGCCCGCAAGGCGCTGCCCGCGTTCGTCGCCGAGCACGGCCAGCAGCCGGAAGTCCGCCGCTGGCTGGATGCGGTGGCCACCGAGATCGGCGGCGCCTGCCAGGACAGCCTGGTGGCCGAGACGCTGCAGGGCTGGATCGACCAGGACCGCAAGCACACCGCACTGAAGGCGCTGCAGGGCCTGATCTGGGACGAAGGCTACCGCCGCGGCGACTACACCGCGCACTTCTACCCGGAAGTGGCGCCGGTGCTGAAGGGCTGGCACGCCTCCGGCCTGCCGCTGTACGTGTACTCCTCCGGCTCGGTGCCGGCGCAGAAGCTGTTCTTCGGCTTCAGCGACGCCGGTGACCTCAGCCCGCTGGTATCGGGCTGGTTCGACACCGAGATTGGCGGCAAGCGTGAGGCCGACAGCTACCGCCGCATCGTGCAGGCCATTGGCGTGCCGGCCGGCGAGATCCTGTTCCTGTCGGATGTGGTGGAAGAACTGGATGCTGCCCGCGAAGCCGGCCTGCAGACCCGCCTGATTGATCGCCTGGATGACTACCCGCTGCCGCGCACCGGCCAGGCCGTCAACGGTCACCAGCGCGTCGAGAATTTCCAGCAGATCCAGCTGTAAGCAAGAAAAAGGGGACGGAGGGGATTAAGTCGTTTGGGGCCCATGTGTGCCACAAACGACTTAATCCCCTCCGTCCCCTTTTTTGCTCAACGGTCGTTGAGAGTCTTCACCTTCAGCGCTTCGCGAAGGGTAACCAGATCCACCGGACCGCGCACCGCGATATCGCGGGTTTCGCCCGGCAGCAGGTCCAGCAGGTTGTCTTCGACCTGCACATCCAGCGCGCCGAAATCGATCCACGTCGCGCGCACATACGCCGCGCTTTCCAGCCGCAGGCGATAGTGGTCGCCCTCGATGCTCAAGGCAGCCTTCAGCTTCTGTCGGGGCAATACCTGGTCCTTCGCCTCGACGAAACCAACCACCTGGCGGGCACTCACCGCCCCGTTCTGCAGCAGTTCAAACACGGCCACCGTGCGCTTTGGATCGGCACCGGCCAGCAATTCGGCGTCGCGGAAATCACCGATCGAGGTGACACCGGCGGCAGCCAGCGACACCGCTTCCTCGCGGCGGCGAAGCACCTTGCCGTCTACATCCATCACCCGCAACCGCCAGCGTGCATCCAGCGCGGCACCGTCGTTGATCAGGCGCACCCGCGTACTGCCCTCGTCGCGCAACGCCGCCACCGCCACCGGCGCGAAGAAACGCCGCGCGGCGAAGTGCAGCGCCTTCCAGCGACCGAAGTAGTCCACGCTGGACCATGAAGCACCTGGCCAGACGTCGTTGAGCTGCCAGTACAGCGAGCCCATCGTGTACGGCCGCGAGGCGCGATGATGCAGCGCCGCCAGTGCGATGCCATCGGCCTGCATCACCTGGCTGAGGTAGACGAAGTCCTCGAAGTCCTTCGGCGTGCCGTAGCCCAGTTCGATGTAGTGCAGCAGGCGGCTGTTGCCCTCGCCGGCCATGAATTTCTGGTGCGCGCGGATCACCGGGCTGTCGATGCGCTGCTCGGCGCGGGTGGCGATCTGGTCCACCGTCGCCACCGACGGCCACGCCTGCAGCCCGTACTCGGACATGAAGCGCGGGGTCTCGCGCAGGTAGGCCTGCACCGGCAACGCCGGATTGCCCCAGACCTGCCAGTAGTGCTTGTCGCCACGCGTTGAATCGTTGGCCTTCTCGTCAAGGTCGTTGCTGGGCGAGCTGGACCAGTACGGCACGCCCAGCCCTTCCTCGCCCACCACCTGGCGCAGGTCGTTGCCGAACAGGTCGACGTAGCCCTGCCAGACCTTCGCCGCAAATGCCGGGTCAGCCGCCTTCAGGTCGCGGCCGTGACCCCAGTCCTTCCAGGCGGTTTCCTCCTCGTTGTTGCCACACCACAGCACGATGCTGGGGTGATGGCGCAGCCGGCGCACGTTGTCGCGCGCCTCGGCCACCACGCTGGTACGGAATGCCGGATCGTAGCCCGGCTGCATGCCGCCGCCGAACATGAAATCCTGCCAGACCAGCAGGCCCAGCTCGTCGGCGATGTCGAAGAACGCGTCGTCCTCGTAGTAGCCACCGCCCCAGTTGCGCAGCATGTTCATGTTGGCATCGCGCGCGGCGGTCAGCACCTGGCGCAGGCGTGCGGCATCGACGCGTGCGGGGAAGGCATCGAACGGAATGACGTTGGCGCCCTTGGCAAAGATCTCCACACCATTGATGACGAAGGCGAAGCCCTGCCCTCCCTTGCCGTCTTCCTCGCGGCGCAGTTCGACCGTGCGCAGGCCGATGCGCTGCTCGCGCGCCAGCGTTGCATCGCCGCCACCATCCAGGCGAGCCTTCACGGTGTAGCGATCCTGCGCACCATGGCCCACCGGCCACCAGCGCCGCGGCGTGGCCAGCTCAACCGGCAGCTCAACCGTATTCTGGCCCGGCTTCAGCAACACCGTGCGTTGCACCTGGGCCACGTTGCGGCCTTCCGGATCCTGCACATCCACAGTGACCATCGCAGAACCGGCAGTGCTGCCCTGCTCCACCTGCAGCAACACCGCCAGCTTCGCCTGCTCCGCGCTCAATGCATCGGTACGCACGGCAAGATCGGTCAGGCGGTGCGCGTCCCAGGCCTGCAGGTCGACCCCGCGCCAGACCCCGGCGGTGACATAACGCGGGCCCCAGTCCCAGCCGAAGTGGTAGGCCGGCTTGCGCGCGAAGTTGCCGACCATCGCCTCCTTCGGCTCATCGCCATAGGGCGACGGGTAATTGCCAGCGATCTTGTGCGGCATTGCCTGCACGCCCGGCAGCAGCGTGCGGATCGGTGAGCGGAACACGATCTGCAGTTCGTTGCCGTTCGCGCGCAGGCGCCCGTCCACACGTGCATGCCACGTGCGGTGCGCGTTGTCCGCGCGCAGCAGCGGCTTGCCGTTGAGGCTGACCTCGGCGTAGGTATCCAGCCCGTCGAAACGCAGCTCGGCATTCGGCTTGGCCAGCGTCGCCGCATCCACGTCAAAGCGGGCGCGGTACTCCCAGGCAGCCAGGCCGATCCATTGCAGCTCGGCCTCGGGTGCACCGACGTACGGATCGCGGATCAGCCCATGCGCCAGCAGGTCGGTGTGCACGCTGCCCGGCACCTTCGCCGCACGCCATTGCTGCAGGCCTGGACGCGCGGCGCCCTGCGCGTCGCCGGGCAGCATGCGGAATTCCCACTGCGCCTGCAGCGGGGCTGCGGCCACCGGGAAGGAGATGGCTGCAGTCAGCAGCAGGAGCAGACGGACAACGAGGGAAATGCGATGCACGTGGCGCTCCTGTTTTTCCGCCGGGCGTGACCCGGCGCTACCGATTTCGGATTGCCAGGCATGGCCTGGCACTACTGCATTCGAACGATCTTCAACGCACGACGTTCAACACTTCGTAGCACGCGCCCATGGTGTGGTAATCCACCTTGCCGGCAGGGCTTTTCTCGTCGCTGTACTTGCGGTTGTCGGCATCGAGAATGCGGAACCATGCACCGTACTGGTGGTCGACGAAGTGCTCCCACGAATACGCCCAGAAGCGGTCGTACCACTGCCAGTAGCGGTCGTCGCCGGTACGCTTGGCCATCAGCGCGGCGGTCGCCAGCGTTTCGGCCTGCACCCAGAAGTACTTGTCGTCGTCGCAGACGAAGCTGTCGCCACCGATCGGGGCGCCGTCCATGCCGGGCTGCCGACGCGATTCCGGTGCGAAGCCGTAGTACAGGCCGCCCCGGGCGTCGTCCCAGCTGCGTGCGACGGCGACGTCGAACAGATGCTGCGCGGTCGGCACCAGCCAGTCGGCCTGCACGTGGCGATCGAGGATCAGCAGCAGTTTGGCCCACTCGGTCTGATGCCCCGGCTGGAAGCCCCACGGGCGGAACAGGTGCTTGGGATCGTCCAGGTTGTAGTCCCAGTCGATTTCCCAGTTCACATCGTAATGTTCCCAGACCAGGCCACCGGCCTTGGCGGCCTGGCGGCGGGTCATGTTGTCGGCCAGCTGCAGCGCGCGCTCGACATAGCGCTGCTCGCCACTGGCCTCGAACGCGGCCAGCATCGCCTCGCACATGTGCATGTTGGCATTTTGGCCGCGGTAGCCGGTGAAGTTCCACTGGCCGTCAGCTTCGTCTTTATACAGGCCATGCTGCGGCTCCCAGAAGCGTGCTTCCAGCAGCTGCCAGGTCTCGTCCATCCAGTCGCGGGCCTGCTCGATGCCGGCCTTCAGTGCGCAGCTGTAGGCCAGCAGCACGAAGGCCACGCCGTAGCAGTGGTTCATATCGTCCTCGACCTTGCCATCACGCAGGGTCCAGGCGTAGCCACCGGTAGCCGGGTTGCGGTGCACCTCGCGCAGGTAGCGCACGCCGTGCTCGACCGCCTCGCGGTACTCGGCATTGCCGAATTCGCGGTAGGCCATCGCGTAGTTGAAGACGAAGCGCGTGCTGCTCACCAGGTGCCGGTGGCTGGCATCGTAGACGCTGCCGTCATCCCGGAAGTAGTGGAAGAAGCCGCCGTCCGGATCGATGCAGCGCGGATGGTAGAACGCCATGGTATCGGCGATGTGCGCGCGCAGGAACGCGGGCGAACGGAAATCGGGCGAGGTGCTCATGCGGTAATGTCCTGTGCCTGCAGCAGCTGCTGCACTTCATCGAGCGAGGGCATTGCGGCGAACGCGCCCTTGCGGGTAACAGCCAGCGCCCCCACGGCGGCGCCGAAACGCAGCGTGGCGGTGATCGCCTCCGGGTCCTGGCAGAACGCAGCGAAACCAGCGCCCGCCCCACCACGCTCCAGCAGGCCGACCAGCACGCCACCGACGAAGGCATCGCCGGCGGCCGTGGTATCGACGGTGGCCACGCGGAAGCTGGTGACCGTGCCGTGGTTGTCGCGCGTGTACCAGTGCAGCGTGGCCGCACCATCGGTAACGATGACCCAGCGCGCCTGCGCGGCCAGAAGGCGCTTGAGCACCACTGACTCGCCATCGGCACCCAGCGGTGCCGCCAGGTAATCCAGCTCCTCGCGCGACAGCTTGACCAGGTCGGCGCGCTCCAGCGCCTGCCACAGGCGCGGCGTCGGATCTTCGTTGGCTGGCCACAGAGCCGGGCGCAGGTTGAGGTCCAGGCTGACCACCGCACCGGCGGCACGGGCGCGCTCCATGCCGGCGAAGGTCGCCTCGGCGATGGCCGGCTCGGTCAGGCTGTTGGAACAGACGTGGAAGCACTGCGCGCTGTCGAGGCACTCCGCCTGGAAGTCACTGTCACGGAACAGCAGGTCAGCCGCCGGCGGGCGGTAGAAACTGAAGCTGCGCTCGCCACTGGCATCCAGCGCGACGAAGGCCAGCGCAGTCTTGGCGGCGTCGGTGCGCACGATGTAATCCGTGCCCACGCCGTGCTGGACCAGACTGTCGGCCAGGAAGTCACCGAACATGTCGCGGCCAAGCATGCCGACGAACTGGGTCTTCGCCCCCAGCCGCGCAGCCGCCACCGCGACGTTGGCCGGCGCACCGCCGGCGTACTGCAGGAACGCGCGCGGGGTATCGGCCGAGGCCGGCGGCTGCGCTAGTAGATCGATCAAAATTTCGCCGAAGCAGACAATGGCACCCATTCCGGACTCAGCCTCCCTGCGTTGCGGAGGCCGGCGTACGCGCACCGACCAGTCCGTAGAAAATGATGTAGCCGTAGCACAGCAACGGCAGGATGAAGCTGGCCTGCACACCGATGTGGTCGGCCAGCACGCCCTGCAGGTACGGCACCACCGCACCGCCGACGATGGCCATGATCAGCAGGCTGGAACCCTTGTTGGTCAGCGGGCCCAGGCGCTCGATGCTCAGCGCGAAGATGGTCGGGAACATGATCGAGTTGAACAGGCCGATCGCCACCACCGAGTACAGCGCGATGTTGCCGGAGCTCAGCATGGTCGTGACCAGCAGCCCCGCGTTGACCAGCGCGAAGATCGCCAGCAGGCGGCTGGGCGAGAAGCGCGCCAGCAGCGCCGAACCGGCGAAGCGGCCGATCATCGCCATCGTCCAGTAGGCCGACACGTAATGCGTGGCTTCCTGCTCGCTGAAGCCGCCGATGTTGGGCATCGACAGGTAGTTGACCAGGAAGCTGCCGATCGAAACTTCGGCACCGACGTAGAAGAAGATGCCCAGCACACCCAGCAGCAGGTGGCGCTTGCGCAGCGCATCCAGGTAGCTGTGGTGGTGGCCCTGATCGGCCTGCTCGGTGGCGTCGCTCAGTGCCGGCAGGCGGAACAGGTATACGAACAGCGCCAGCAGCACCAGCGCAACGGCCAGCCCCACGTACGGGCCCTGCACGGCCTGCGCCTCGGCGGCACGGTAGGCCAGCTGTTCGGCGGCCGGCAGTGCCGCGATGTCATCGGCACTCTTCACCGTGTTGGACAGGATCAGCATGCCGCCGAAGATCGGGGCGATGGCCGTGCCCAGCGAGTTCAGTGCCTGCGCCAGGGTCAGGCGACTGGAGCTGGTCTGCTCCGGGCCCAGCAGCGCGACGTAGGGGTTCGCAGCAACCTGCAGCACGGTGATGCCGGTGGCCAGCACGAACAGTGCGCCCAGGAAGGCGCCATACACGCGCAGCTCGGCCGCCGGCCAGAAGCCCAGCGCACCGATACCGGCAATCACCAGGCCGGCCACGATGCCCTTCTTGTAGCCCAGCGCCGCCACCAGCCGACCTGCCGGCAGCGACATCAGGAAATAGGTGCCGAAGAAGGTGAACTGCACCAGCATCGCCTTGGCGTAGTTCAGCTCGAACACCGCCTTCAGGTGCGGGATCAGGATGTCATTGAGGCAGGTCAGGAAGCCCCACATGAAGAAGATCGTGGTGACCACGGCCAGCGCCTTGCCGTTGGTGACGGCAGGTGCGTTGCCCGAGGATCCCGTTGGACGGGGCGTTGCGGAGATCGGCATGCGGTACGCGCCTCGATGCGCGGAAGGTCGTTGTTGCGTGGAAGGGGTGTATGGAATAAATCAGTTCGGTCGTGCGGCACTGCTTTCGCGGATGCGCAACTGCACCGGCGCGACCGTGCGCCGTGGCGGCGCATCCGGCTCGTCCAGTCGTTGCAGCAACAGCGCGGCAGCTTGCCGGCCCCGCTCGCGCGGATCGGCAGTGAGCGTAGTCAACGGCGGCACCGCGACCGACGCCTCGGAAATATCATCGAAACCGGTAACGGCAAAGTCACCGCCCGGACGGATGCCACGCGAATTCAAGCCCAGCATCAAGCCCAGCGCGACGGTGTCGTTGTAGCAGACCGCTGCACTCGGCCGATGGCCGTCGGCAAACAGCTCATCGGTGCGCGCCGCAGCTTCCAGGCGGTTCGGCGCCGACTCGATCATCCAGCCCGGCGGCAGCGACAGACCGGCCTCGGCCAGCGCCTGCTGGAAACCGGCACGGCGCTGGTGGCACGAGCTCGATGCAGCGTGGCCGCCGAAGAAGGCGATCTGGCGATGGCCGCGTTCGATCAGGTGACGCGTGGCCAGATAGGCGCCGTGCTGGTTGTCCAGGGTCAGGAAATCCCAGTCGGCCCCGTCCAGCTCGCGGTTGAACAGCAGCACGTTGGCATTGGCACCCAGTGCCTGCCGCAGCAGCGCGGTATCGCTGCCCTCGGCCGGCGACAGGATCAGGCCGGCCGGGGTGTGCTCCATCAGCGTGGACAGCACCGCCTGCTGGCGCTCCGGCGATTCGCCGGTGCTGCCGAGCAGGGTCACGTAACCGCGTCCGCCCAGCGCCTCGTCCACGCCAGACGCGAATTCGGCGAAGAACGGGTTGGACAGATCGTTGATGACCAGCGCGATGCTCGACGAGGTCCGCCGGCGCAGGTTGGCCGCCGCGCGGTTGTAGACATAGCGCTGGCGACGCAGCTCGGCCTCGACCTTGGCGCGGGTATCGACGTTGACCAGCGGGCTGCCGCGCAGCACCAGCGACACGGTTGCCCGTGACACGCCGATGGCACGCGCGATGTCGGTCACCGTCACCGCCTTGCCGGCGCGCTTGCTGGGACTGCTGCCGTTGTCGTTCATCGTCTTCCCGGACTCCGCTGGATGCTCAAGCCTAATGGATCAGGGCCCTGTCGTGCCGTGCCGTTCGCTGGGTCACCGCGAACGGCACAGTCCGTCTCAGCGCAGCTGGCTCCCCGGTGCCGCACACCAGGACACCGGCAGGTCCTTCACCGCCGTGCCCCAGCCCTGCTCCGGCGCCTTCGCATCGAGCGCGAACTGCAGGCGCGGGCCCTGCTGCAGTTGGTTCCAATCCAGCCACACCGGCGCATGCGCCTGGCCATCGACCTTCACACCCTGCACGTACTGCAGGCGGCGGCCATCGGCACCCGGCGCGTCGATGCGCAGGGTGCGGCCATTGCCCATGTCCACTTCCACCTTGTTGAAACGCGGGGTGTGCAGCAGGAACTGGCCGCTGCCGGGCACCGCCGGATACACGCCGATGGCACTGAACAGGTACCAGGCCGACATCGTGCCGAGGTCATCATTGCCGGTCACGCCATTCGGGGCATTGGTGAACAACTGCTGCGCGGCACGCACCACGGCGGCGGTCTTCCACGGCTGGCCGATCAGCGTGTACAGCCACGGCGAGTGCAGGTCCGGCTCGTTGTTCGGGTTGTAGCGGAACTGGTTGTAGTAGCTGTACGGCCCGACCACCCACTCCTTGCGGGCGGCATTGAGCGGGTCGGCCTGCAGCGCGTCCATCGCGAAGAACGCATCCAGGCGGCGGCCAGCCTGTTCGCGGCCATCCATCGCTTCGACCAGGCCCGGCACGTCCTGCTGCGCCAGCCACTGATACTGCCACGCCGTCCCCTCATGGAAACCATGGTGCGAGCGCGGGCTGTAATGGCCATCGGCCGGCGTGTACCACTGGCCATCTTCGGTACGCGGGCGCGGGAAACCGGTGAAGCCGGTCTCGGCGTCACGCACCTGCGGGTCCCACACCTTGCGCCAGTTTCGGCCGCGCTCACGCAGCGTCGCCGCGTCCTGCGCGTGGCCGAGGCCATCGGCCATCTGCGAAAGCGCGCAGTCGGCCAGCGCATATTCCAAGGTGGCCGAACCGCCGTGGTGCGGATCGACGTCCATGCCCTTGGATGGGAATGCGCGGTCGTAGACCACGTAGCCCTTGTCCAGGTAGGTCGGGTTACCGGAACGGCCGGCCATGCGCGAGTTCAGCGGCGGCGTGCCGAACGCATTGCGACGCAGCGCGTCCCAGGCCTGTGATTCGCGGCCCTTGAGCGCACCGAAGCGCCACAGGTCGACCATGAACGGCGTGACTGGATCGCCGGTCATGATGTTGGTCTCGAAGTTGGCATAGCCCCAGCGCGGCAGCCAGCCACCCTGCTCGTCGATCGCCAGCAGGGTACGGCCGATGTCACGCGCCACGTCCGGGCGGGTCAGTGCCAGCCACTGGTTCTGCGCGCGGTAGGTATCCCACAGCGAGAAGTACTCGTAATAGGTCCAGCCATCGGCGCGGTGGATGCCATCGTCATAGCCGCGGTAGCGGCCGTCGGCATCGTTGCCGGTCATCGGCTGCAGCAGCGCGTGGTAGGCCGCGCTGTAGAACACGGTGCGGTCACCGGCCGTACCGCCCTGCACACGCACCCGACCCAGCTGCTCGCGCCACGACTGCTGGGACAGCGCACGCATGCGGTCGAAACCGAGCAGCGCCCCACCCTGCATGCCGTCCGCGCGCAGATTCATGCGCGCGCCTTCGGCGTCCACATGCGAGATCGCGCTGACCGCCGTCACCGACTGGCCCTTGGCCAGGTCGAAGCTGAGCCAGGCGCCGTTCGGCTTCTGCTCGCCTTCCATGCTGTGGCGCGCACCCGGCAGGCCACCGCCTTCGCCCCAGGTACCGTGTGCCTTGAACGGGCGGTCGAACTCGATGCGGAACCAGGTGGTGTACTGATGGCCACCACAGAAACTCTTGGTGACCAGCTTGCCTTCCACCACGCGGTCGCCGACCACATCAACCACGCTGCCGATCACCGAGTGGCGCTCGTTCGCCTGGCCGACATTGACCAGCACGTGGCCATCGCCACTGCGCTGGCTGAAGGTGTAGCGCTCGGCCGCGGCACGGGTACGCGCGGTGGTCTCGGCGTCGATGCCGCCGTAGCTGGTCAGGCGCACTTTGTAGTAGCCGGCCTGGCCAACCTCGCCGTCGTGGGTGTAGGACGCGGCGTAAGCCTTGTGGTCGAACTGTTTGGCGTTGCCGGTGTCGAAATCGCCGCCCGGACCGATCGAACCGGTGACCGGCAGCACCGACACCTGGCCACCCTGTTCCCAGCAGCCGGCGCCGGAGATGAACGAGTGGCCGAAGCCGCGGATCTTCTCGTCGTCGTAGCGCCAGCCCGAATAGTGGCTGCCGATCGGGCTGACCTGGATCAGGCCGAACGGTGCCGACGCGCCCGGGAACGTGTTGCCGTCGTCCTTGCTGCCGATGAAGGTGTTGACCTCGCGCTCCAGCGCAGCCGGCGCGGCCTGCAGCAGCACCGGCACTGACGACAGTGCGAGCAGGCAGGCCAGGCACAGCAGCGGGCGCGAGGACACTGGGACGGCGGGAGCGGACGGCACTGGACGCATGTCGGGTTCCTGTAGTCGATGAGGCGGAGGCAGACGGCCGGGGCCGTCCGGCACCGTTCCGCTGAGCCCTGCCCTGACCTGCAGAGAGCTCCCCCTGGAATGACACCCGACCCACCAGACCATGAATTTAGATCGATTCAAGTAGAGCATGCAGGTTCAGCCGAATGCATTCTGCGGCGCAGCATGAGAGGGGGTGTTCGGCAGGGCTGCGCCCTGCACCTGCCGAAGCCGATGCAACAGCAAAAGCCGGTTTCCTGCGGGGAGTCGGGGTGGGTCCGGTTGCGGGGGACGCTGCAAGTACGTCCATGTAAGCTCGGTCGCCGCATCCATGCGGCTCACGCCCCCGCAACCGGACCCACCCCGCCTTCGACAGATTTCCGCGATCTGCGGTAGATCCACGCCATGCGTCGATCAATCGCTGACAGATGACGAAATCAATCGGGGTCAGATCCGTTTTCCAACGGAAAATGGATCTGACCCCATAAACCACGTGATTCCAGGACCCATCCAACCGTCGCCGGGAAACTGTCAAAGGTGGGGCGATGTGGGCTGGCAGGACCGTTGGCGCCATGGATGGCGCCATCGAGCCCCCATGGGTGAGGGCGCTTTGCTTGCGAAGCACTGCTTCGCAAGCGCCCGAACGCCCAGCCGCCAGCGGCTGGGCCGGACCCCGGAGGGGGGTTTACGGCGTGTCCTGCCAGCCCACACCGCCCCGCCAAACCAGCAGAAACCCAGAGCCGCTTTGGCTTTGGCTTTGGCTTTGGCTGTTGCCGGCCAGCGGCCGGCACTACAGCAGGTGCAGGGCGCAGCCCTGCCGCCCCACCCTCCCCTGCGCACGAAAACGATTTCACTGATTTCAGCAAACCGTCATCCCTTCGCCACGCCAGTACCATATTGCGGAGCAGCATGCGCCCGCGGGCGACCCATGCTAAAAAACGCCCGCCCATCGCTTAGATCGATCCAAGACGACGTTGCGATGGCCGGGAGTTGGGGGAGCAGCAACAGGACGTACCAGGCCACGCGCACGGTGCTACTGCCACTGCATGGCAATAGCGACAATGTCACTTCAAATTAGATCGATTCAAGTTGTCCGTGCCACGTCACCGGATCAATCCAGGAGAGAGGGAGAGATGGGAATGAAGCATTCAACACGTACGCATGGCCAGGACGCACTGGCGCTGGCCATCGCGCTGGCCTTGGCCGCCGCCGTCATTCCGGCTGGCGCCGCCGCGCAGCAGGCCGCTTCCACCGGCTCGCAGGACGCCACCAACCTGGACAGCGTCCAGGTCACCGGCTACCGCTACGCCATTGAAAAGAGCCTCGAGCAGAAGCGCGACGCCAACGCCGTGGTCGAAGTGATCACCGCCGAAGACGTCGGCAAGTTCCCCGACAAGAACGTGGCCGACGCACTGCAGCGCGTGCCCGGCGTGGTCATCACCCGCAGTGGCGGCGAAGGCAAGAGCGTCAGCGTGCGTGGCCTGGCACCCGACCTGACCCTGACCCAGTTGAACGGCAACTACGTGGCCACGTCGGAAACCAACGACGAAGCCACCCGTTCGTTCAACTACACCCTGTTGCCGTCGAACATGCTGTCCAGCGCCGAGCTGTTCAAGTCGCCGGAAGCACGCATCGATGAAGGCGGCATCGGCGGCACGGTCATCCTGCACACCCGTCGCCCGCTGGACATGGAATCCAACTCAGGCTTCGTCACGCTCGAGGGCACCTCCTCCGATACCCACCACGATATCGACCCGCAGGCGTCGGCCCTGTATTCGTGGCACAGCAAGGACGAGCGTTTCGGCGTGCTGATCGGCGTGACGCAGCAGAAGCGCACCACCCGCACCATGGAAGCCAGCACCGAGGACTACCAGTGGTACGGCGCCGGCAAGGCGCGCGATGCCTATGGCAACGTGCAGGCGCAGGATGGCATCCACTACTGGTGGGGCAAGTCCGGCTTCAACAACCAGACCGGCGGCAACTACAGCGACTTCTTCATGCCGACGTCGGTCAACTTCGCGGTGAAGGAAGAGAAGCGCGAACGCAAGGGCGGCCAGCTGACCTTCCAGTTCAAGCCGGTCGACAACGTTACGATGACGGCCAACTACTTCCGCTTCGAGCTGCAGGGTGACTACACCCAGAACATGCTGAAGATTCCGGAATGGAGCATGGCCCGCTTCAACGGCGATGGAAACTGGGCCGGCGGCCGCCTGCTCAACGGCCTGGATTTCGATCCCAGCGGCAACACCGTTACCGGCGCCCAGTTCGAAAAGCTGGCTGGAAAGACCTACTACTGCAGCGAAGACCAGGCCAAGGCCGCCGGCCTCAAGCCCGGCGGCTGGGGACCGGACGACTGCACGGTTCCGACGCCGCAGCTGACCGGTGGCTACAGCAAGGAAAAGGCACTCTCGCAGACCGCTGACCTGACCATCGACTGGGACATCAGCCCGCTGTGGAAGGCCTCGTTCACCGGTGGCCGCACCTGGTCCGAAGGTGGTCCGTCGATGAACTTCCGGATGTCGGCCAAGCCGCGCCGCAAGGTCGGCAACGATTACCTGTCGGGCAACCTGTACAGCGCCTGGGACCTGACCGGTACGCCGTCGGCCACCTTCTCGCCCGACCTGCAGCAGCAGTTGATGAACGGCATCGCCGAAGTCGACACCGGCTCGACCGATTCGTCGTGGAAGCGCACCGAGGTCAAGCAGAACTACTTCCAGGCCGACGTCACCAAGCTGTTCGAGTCCGGCTGGCTGGACTCGATCCAGTTCGGCGCCAAGTACCGTGACGGCAAGGTCCATCGCAATACCGGCAACACCTACTGGGTGTGCCCGGGCCGCGACCCGGCCGACTATGACAACAGCCGCTACCAGAGTGGCTGCGATCCGACTGCGGGCGACGCGCAGCCGGGCTTCTTCCTGTCCAATCCGATCAACAACATCGCGGGCGGCTTCAATGCCAATGTGTTCCCGGGCATCAACTACCCGGCCTACATCGATTACCTGAACAAGACCTACGGTGGTTCGCACAACCGCACCGAGGAAGACTTCGTCTACAACGTCAACGAGAAGATCTACTCGGGCTACTTCCAGGCCAACTTCCGCACCGAACGCGTGCGCGGCAATGTCGGCGTGCGCGTGGTGCGCACCAAGCAGTTCGCGCAGTCCTCCGACTCGATCGAGAAGTTCAACGACTACTTCCTGGACAACGCGTCCGGCGCACCGATGGCGTGCACCGATCCGGCCGCTGCGGCCTACCCGACCTACAGCTGCGAGAGCGGCTTCGTGCGCCTGCCGCACGATCTGGCGCAGAGCAAGACCTACAGCCTCATCGGCGTGGATCGCACCTACACTGACGTACTGCCGAGTTTCAATATCGCCTGGGACATCACCGACACGCTGGTGCTGCGTGGTGCCGCATCGAAGGTGATCGCCCGCCCTGGCTACACCGACATCGCAGCACCGGGCGCACTGAGCTATTACAGCGAAGAGTACGTCAATGATCGCCGCGTTGCCGGTGGCGCATCGACCGCAGGCTGGGTCGGCCAGGGCAGCAACAAGCAGCTGGAACCGTTCAAGGCCACCCAGTTCGACCTGGGCCTGGAGTGGTACTTCCAGCCGGGCGCGGTCGCCGGCGTCGGCCTGTTCCGCAAGAACGTGGACAACTTCACCTTGCCGGTGGTGCGCGACACGCCGATGGTCATCAACGGTGAAGCGGTGAACGTGCAGCGCTACGAGACCCAGGCCAATGGCCGCGATGGTGTCTCGCAGGGCGTCGAGCTGTATGGCCAGTACACGTTCGATTTCGGCTTCGGTGTGCAGGCCAACTACACCTACAACGACACCAACCTGGCTTCCATTGTTCTGGACGGTCAGGAAATCGGCTCCTCGCCACTGGTCGGCAGCGCCAAGAACCAGGCCAACGTGACGGTGTTCTACGAGAACGAGAAGTTCCTCGCGCGCGCCTCGTTCAACCGTCGCGGCCAGGTGGTCGGTGGGCTCAACAATGGCCTCACCGTCTACACCGAGCCGTATGACCAGCTGGATCTGAACGTGGCCTACAACCTGACCCCGGACTGGACCCTGACCGCCTCGGTGATCAATGCCACCAAGTCCGAGCAGCGCGTGCACCTGGGCAGCGACACCAAGGCACGCCTGATCTCCAATACCTACGCAGGCCGCCAGCTGTACTTCGGCGCTACCTGGAAGTTCTAAGGCAACACCGGGTTGCCCGGGCCTGCCCCGGTGCAACCCACGCCCCGCCCTGGCGGGGACGTTCCTCCACGGCAGCCACGCTGGTACAGGTGGCTGCCGTTTTCGTTGGTGCTTTGTCTTCGGTTCAGCCCAGCGCTTGACCCTGCCAATGTTGGAAGGTGCACACTGGCGCCACCCCAAGAGCACCGAAGGAGCTACAGATGGAATTCCACGTGGAAGGCATGACCTGCGGCGGCTGCGCACGCAGCGTGACCAAGGCGATCGAGCTGGTCGATCCGCAGGCCAGCGTGCAGGCAGATCCCGCCAGCCGTCGCGTGCAGGTACAGACCTCGGCCAGCGAAGCACAGATCGTGGCGGCGCTGACCGATGCAGGCTTCCCGCCGCGCACGGCCTGATCCCCTAGCCTGCGCCTGCAACGAAAAACCCGCCCGGTGCAGCTGCACCGGGCGGGTTTTTCATGTATGCAACGCCAGGTCAGTGCTTGTGCGTGCGGCGCCGTACTGCACCGGTCTTCGCGGTCTCCGGCGGTGCCAGGGTCTCTTCGTCCTCGCCCAGCCGCTGCAGAATCGGGCATTCCGGGCGCTCATCGCCCGCACAGCAGCTGATCAACGACTTCAGCGTGTCGGCCATCTGCCGCATGCTTTCGATACGCTGCTCCAGGTCGGCGATGTGCTGTTCGGCAAGATGCTTGACGTCGGCACTGTGCCGCGAGGTGTCGTTCCACAGGCCGAGCAGATCTGTGATCTCGGCCACCTGGAAGCCAAGATCGCGCGCCCGCCGAATGAAGCGCAGGCGGTGGATGTCCGCCTGCGAATATGCCCGGTAGCCGGACTCGGTGCGATCGGCCGCAGGAATCAGGCCGATCTGTTCGTAGTAGCGGATCATCTTCGCCGAAACGCTGGACGCCTTGGCGGCTTCACCGATGTTCATGCGGTTCTCCTTCAGTGGCTCCCAGCGGGGGCATCCGCCATCGGTGGCTGGAAGCGGCGCAGGCGCAGTGCGTTGCCCAGCACGAACACGCTGGACAGCGCCATCGCACCGGCGGCGAACACCGGCGACAGCAGCACGCCCCATACCGGGTACAGCACGCCGGCCGCCACCGGAATCAATGCGGTGTTGTAGGCGAAGGCCCAGAACAGGTTCTGCCGGATGTTGCCCAGCGTTGCCTTCGAAAGCGCGATGGCATTCGGCACGCCCTGCAGGTTTCCCGACATCAGCACCACATCGGCCGACTCCACCGCGATATCGGTGCCGGTGCCGATGGCCAGGCCGACATCGGCCTCGGCCAGCGCCGGCGCATCGTTGATGCCGTCACCAACGAAGGCGACATGGCCGTGCGTGGCCTTCAAGCGACGCACCGCTTCGACCTTGCCTTCCGGCAGCACCTCGGCAACGACTTCATCGATACCCAGCTGGCGTGCGATCGCCTGCGCGGTGCCGGCATTGTCGCCGGTGATCATCGCCACCTTCAGGCCCAGCTGGTGCAGTGCCGCGATCGCGGCCGGCGTGCTCGGCTTGATCGGATCGGATACTGCGATGATCGCTGCCAGGCGTCCATCGATGGCCGCGTACAACGGCGACTTGCCCTGCGCGCCGAGTTCGGCCGCCAGCGCTGCAAACGCGGTGATATCCACGCCAAGATCGCGCATGAAACGATCGGCGCCGACCTCCACCCGTGCGCCGTCTACGCTGGCGCGTACGCCCATGCCGGTGACCGACTCGAAATCAATCATCGACGGCAGCGCGAGGCCCTGCTCGGTGGCTGCATCGACAATGGCGCGGGCGATCGGATGCTCCGAACGTGATTCCACGGTAGCCACCGCGGCCAGCACTGTGCCGCGATCAAAGCCGTCGGCGATCTCCAGGTCGGTCAGGCGCGGGCGGCCTTCGGTCAGCGTGCCGGTCTTGTCCACCGCCACCACCTGCGCGTCCTTCAGCAACTGCAGCGCTTCACCCTTGCGGAACAGCACGCCCATCTCGGCGCCACGACCGGTTCCGACCATGATCGACGTCGGCGTGGCCAGACCCATTGCACACGGGCAGGCGATGATCAGCACCGCCACCGCATTGACCAGCGCGAAGCTCAGCGCCGGCGATGGGCCGAAGATCAACCAGACCGCGAAGGTCGCCAGTGCGGCCAGCATCACCGCCGGCACGAACCACAGGGTGACCTTGTCGACCACCGCCTGGATCGGCAGCTTCGAGCCCTGTGCCTGTTCGACCATGCGGATGATCTGCGCCAGCATGGTCTGCGCGCCCACCGCCGTGGCACGCACGGTCAGTGCACCTTTCTGGTTGACCGTGCCGCCGACCACGCTGCTGCCCGGCTGCTTCTCGACCGGAATCGGTTCGCCACTGATCATCGACTCGTCGATGTAGCTGCGCCCCTCGATCACCTCGCCATCGACCGGCACGCGCTCGCCCGGGCGCACTTCCACCACATCGCCGCTCAGAACCTCGTTGACCGGGATCTCGATCGTGCGGCCGTCACGGATCACATGCGCGACCTTGGCCTGCAGGTTGACCAGGCGCTTGATCGCCTCCGAGGTACGGCCCTTCGCGCGCGCCTCAAGGAAGCGGCCGAGCAGGATCAGCGCGACGATCACCGCCGCTGCTTCGTAGTAGACGTTCACCGTGCCCGGCGGCAGCAACCGCGGTGCAAAGGTCGCCACCACCGAGTAACCGAACGCTGCGGCGGTACCCACCGCCACCAGCGAGTTCATGTCCGGTGCCAGCCGCAGCAGTGCCGGGAAACCCTTCTGGTAGAAACGGCGGCCGGGAATGGCCAGCACCAGCAGGGTCAGTACGAACTGCAGGTACCAGCTGGTCTGCATGCCGAGGGTGGCCATCACCCATTCGTGCATGCCGGGAATCAGGTGCGAACCCATTTCCAGCACGAACACCGGCAGTGCAAGTGCGGTGGCCACGATCAGGTCACGTTTCAGTTCGGCGCGCTCGGCATCCTTCTTTTCCGCCGCTTCGTCATCGGACTGAACGCCTGCTTCGATGGCACGGGCGGCATAACCGACCTTGTCGATGGCCGCTACCAGCGCATCCACAGCGGCCACGCCGCGCACCGTAGCGCGTTCGGTGGCCAGGTTGACGCTGGCCTGGCTGACGCCCGGTACCGCCAGCAGCGCGCGCTCGACGCGACCGACGCAGGAGGCACAGGTCATGCCTTCCACTGCCAGCTCGATGGTGCCGGCCGGCACGTCATAGCCCACCCGCTCCACCGCCTGGATCAGCGCGGCGCGATCGACCGGACCGGACGGGCGGATATCCGCGCGCTCGGTGGCCAGATTGACCGAAACACTGCCGACGCCCTCGACCTTGGACAGCGCCGCTTCGACACGGCCGACGCAGCTGGCGCAGGTCATGCCCTCGATGGGCAGGCTGATGGTGGACGGGCTTGCGGGGACTGCAGTGGCGCGGGGCGTGCTCATGATCGGATTCCCGGGGTTCCTTCTGGATGCGGACAGGCTAAACCTTGCCATCGTGGGAAGGTCAAATCCAGCCACCCCGGGGTTCATGAAGGGGTAGATCCACGCATGGCGTGGATCTACCGGGCGGACGGGGGCGCCTTGCGGATCAAGGCCCGACGCCCCCGCCGTCCACCTCAGAAGGTGAACACGTATTCCAGCGCGAACTCGCGGCCAACCGCGCCGAGCAGGCGGGTCGGAGCGAAATCGTAGTCCAGCTTGTACGGGTCCTTGTGGTTCCAGCTGGCCGAGTTGAACGCGTTGTTGACGTAGACATTGACCTTGGCGTGCTCGGTCACCTGGTAGCCCACGTTGAAGTTCCAGGTGATGAACGGCCCGACCCGCCCGTAGTAGCGTGCCGTCTGCTGGCCGGCATTGGGATTCGGATTCGGCGAGCCGTCCGGACGCGTGGCCGGCTCCAGGCAGTTGAGCGACGGGCTGTCGCTGGGCACGTAACCATCGGCGAACGGCAGGCAGCCGCCAGGATTGTTCAGGCGATCGGTGCCCCAGTGGTAGCGCACGCCCGGCACCGAACCGATGCGATCGGCATAGACATTGGCATTCCAATTGCCACGCTGCCAGGCCAGGCTCGCGCGCAGCTTGCTGCGCAGGTCGCGGTCACGACGCTCCGGGTTCGGATCGTTGGCGTAACGCTGTTCCTTGGTCGAGATCTGATTGGTGTAGTTCAGGCCGAGCTGGAAGCTGCCCCACTGCGCGGTTTCCAGGCGATAGCGCGCGGTCAGGTCGATGCCGCGCACTTCGCGGCTGGCCAGGTTGAACGGGCCACGTTCAATCGATACCAGGTGGCCGTTGCTGTCACGGTTCACGCGGGCCAGGATGCCAGCGCAATACTCGCCACCGGCCGGATTGGCCCACGGCGTACCGTCCATGTTCTTGCCGGTCAGGCAGCCCGCTTCGCTGGCCAGCACCTCGTCGGCGCCAACGTCGACGATCATGTCTTCCAGCTTGATTGCCCAGTAGTCGGCACTGACCGAGAGATTGGGCATCACGTCCCAGACGAAACCGACCGTCCACGAATCACCGGTCTCCGAGCGCAGCAGCGGCGTGCCACGCCGGTTCACATCGAACGTGTACCAGACATCGGTATTGCCCACGCCACAGTTGTTGACCAGGTACGCGCCGCTCTGGATGCAGCGCAGGCGGTCATAGGTCTGCACTTCGGAGCTGCTGGGCTGGCCCAGCAGGTAGTGCATGTCCGGCGCATGGAAGCTGGTGGCATAGGAGCCACGCACCAGCAGCGACTCCACCGGGCGCCATTCCAGGCCGACATTCCAGGTGGTCTCCTTCTGGCTGCCGATGTCCAGCGCTTCGCCGCTGTTGTCAGCCTTGTAGCTGCCATAGCGGTCATAGCGCGCGGCCGCAGTGGCGGTCACGCTTTCCAGCAGCGGGATCTTGAACTCGACGCCGGCCGAATAGCGGGTGCGCTCGCCGCCACCGCGATCGACGTTCTGCAGGTCGAAGTCGATGCCGGCGCGCGGATCCGGACTGAGGTGGTAGCCCTGCTGCGCCACCTCGGCCACCGCCGCGAACGAGATCGGGCCGGCCCAGCCCTGGAACAGCTCGCCGGTGATGTCCGCCGACGCCTGATTGACCCATGAGGACGCACGGTTCTTCGCCACGGTGCCCATCTGCCAGTATTGATCCGGCGTCAGCGGGTTCCACCAGCGCGATTCGTTCAACGCATAGATCGCCTCGCCGTCGGCGGTAGTGCCCAGCTTCGGGCCGAGGAAATAGTCGTACGACTTCTGCTTGTCGACCACGTTCTGCCGCTCTTCAACGCGGTAGTAGGAACGCCCCACCGTGGCACTCCAGTCAAAGCGGTCGGCCAGGCGCCCGCGCAGGCCCGCGCTCCAGTCCCAGGACAGTTCACGGTTGGTGTTGCGCAGCGTATCCAGGCCACCCACCTCGTTCGGGGTGAACTGACGCACGCCGAGGATCGGGCGGTTGCGGTTGGCATCCCAGTAGTAGCCGTTGTCATCGTCGATCAGCGACACGCCGGGCGGATTGGTGCCCCAGATCGCTTCGGAGCGGTACACCGCCAGGTTGGTCCAGGCCTGCAGGTCATTGCTGAAATCGAAGGTGGCATACAGGTTGCCGGACACGTTCTCGGCACCGCCGGTGAGCAGCCAGTTGGCGTAGTCGGCGCTCATGCCGCACAGGCGGCCGGTGTTGGTGATGGTATTGGCGGCGTAGTTGTAGACCAGGCGATCGGCGGTGTAGTACTCGCCATCGAACTTCTCGCAGGTGCCGGTGGGCGGCGCCAGGCGCTGGCCGGTGGTGGGATCGATCAGCGCCAGGCCGGCGGTGGGACGGAAGCCGACCTTGCGTTGTTCCATGTTCCAGGACGGGTACGGCGCATCGTCGGCATCGTCCATCTGCGGACGGTCACGTCCGAACAGCGGATCGCGCTTGGTGTACTGCAGCGCGTAGGTCACGCTCCAGTTGTCGCCGGTCTTGCCGCCGGCCCAGGACAGATCCCAGGTATCGCGGCCGCCTTCGGTGGAGGTACCACCGCGCACGCGTACTTCGTCGCCGTCATAGTTGGTCTTCAGGATGACGTTGACCACGCCGGCGATCGCATCCGAGCCATAGATGGCCGAGGCGCCACCGGTCAGTACTTCGATGCGCTCGACTGCGGCAGCGGGAATGTTGCCGTAGTTGGAGAAGTTGGTTTCGCCACCGTAGGGCAGCGGGTAGTCGGCCACGCGGCGGCCGTTGACCAGCAGCAGCGAGCGGTTCGGGCCCATCCCGCGCAGGTTCAGGCCGCTGGCATTGGGCGTATGCGAGCCCCACTGCGAGGCCGCCTCGACGGTGCCGGTGGCTTCAGTGAGTGTCTTCAGCGCGTCGTACACGCTGACGAAGCCTTCCTTCTGGATCTGTGCGGCGGTGATCACGTTGACCGGCGCTGGGCCTTCAACGCTGGCGCGCTTGATGCGCGAACCGGTGACGGTGACCGCGTCGAGATCCCTGGTGGACGAACTGGCGGCCTCCTGCGCGCTGGCCGCCAGGGGCAACAGGGCCAGGACCAAGGCCTGGGACAGCAGGTGACGACGCTTGCGGACGATCTGAGCCATGGGTGGTTGCTCTTCGAAAGTGTGGACGCACGGACGGGTGGTGGCGCGGCACTACGGCTGATCCGGGCACCTGGATCGGTTCAAGACCGTCCCGACACCCTCCCCTGTGGATCGATCCAAACTAAAGCACAGCTGAACCACGCCCGGCATGCGGCGACGCAGCAACACGTGGCGTAATGCCGTTATCGGCTGCAGGTATCCAAAACAATCAACGGGTTGCGAAACATCGCTGAGAAGACGGAGCACACGTCAATGACACGATCGCGACAATCGTGCGCGGAACTATTTTGTCCGCCCCCAGCGGCTTCTCTCGTCCGATTGAGCCGGGACAAAACGGCCATTGCGGAGTGCATAGTGGCTTGAGCCCTTTCCGTCGGACCCGGCACCCCACCACGTGATGGTGAACCCGTCGTGCTGCCAGACCACCGAGGAAAAGTCGGACTCACTTTCGGGACTTCCCGAGTTCTGGCTGGCCAGGGACACGGTCTCAAGGCAACTACTGATCAGTATCCTGCCCCGCTCGACAGGCTTGGGCGGGATCAATTCGTAGACGTAGAGTTCGATCTCGCGCCCCGCGCCACAACGGCCCATCGGATTATCGGCGTTTGAATCGAATACCTGATACAGCGCGCGAAAGCGCTTTCCCCCAACTTCATGCATGCGCCTGTCGACGAATGCGCCCCGAGCGGCTGGCGCCAGTTTCACGCCGGGCATAGGCAGGATCTCTCGACCTTCCCCGCCATTGGCTTCGTGCCACTGCCACACGGATGCCGAAACCTCTTCGGCGCCACTCGCACTGAGCGCAAGCAAACAGGAGAGCAGCGGAAGCAGTTGAAACATCTGGGCGCTCGCGGTCGAAGGATGGTCGGCCACACTGTCCGGACTGATACCGTGCTCCGCCATATGCAGACGCAGATGACGTTTACTTTCCGTGACTTGCCGCTTCGACCCCGGCAATCACATGTGCCTGAAGCGTCATCTGATCCAGCGCCCAATCCATCGCGAACAGTGGGGTCGGAGCCCTTCTGCGAAGGGATCCGACCCCGGCGGCGTTCAACCGTCCAGCGCCTGCCGCAGCGAAGCTACGGTGGCGGTGGCGGTCTGGCTCCAGTCCGGGTCCAGCCCTCGCAAAGCCTGGTTCTGGAACTGCATGGCCGAGCGCCGCAGGCCCTTGGCCGAGGCGTGCAGTTCGGTGCAGCCGGTCTGCCGTGCAACGGTTGCGATGTTGCCCGGGGCCAATCCGGCGCCGGCCATCACAGTAATGCGCCCCGCAGCCTGGCTGACCAGGTCCGCCAGCACATCGGCACCGGCCTCGGCACTGACCTGGCCGCCCGAGGTCAGCACGCGCTGGCAGCCCAGTCCGATCACCTGCTCCAGCGCGGCGGGCAGATCACGGGCAGCATCAAAGGCACGATGGAAGGTCACCTGCAATGGCCCGGCGGCCCGCACAAGTTCACGGCACAGCGCCACATCGATGCCGCCCTGCACATCCAGCGCGCCGATCACCACGCCATCGCAGCCCAGTGCGCGGCACTGCGCGATGTCACGCAGCATCAGTTCGGCTTCCAGCCCGTCGTAGTGGAAGTCGCCCGGGCGCGGCCGCACCAGCACGAACAGCGGAATCGACAGGCGTTCGCGGGCAATCGCAATGCTGGCGAACGACGGTGTGGTGCCGCCTTCGGCCAGGTTGTCGAACAGCTCGATGCGGTCGGCACCGCCGGCCTGCGCGGCCAGCGCCGATGCCAGCGAATTGCTGGCGATCTCCAGGGTGAGCCGCGTGCTCACGTCTGGGTGCTCGTGTAGATCGATGGCGAGTCGCGCAGGTCATCCTGGCGCTGCCCATCGCAGACCGCGTAGACAAAGCCGCGATGCAGCGCGTAAGCGCCGACCTCGCCCTGCTTGTTCATGGCCAGGAAGCAGACCTGCAGTGTCTTGCTCGCTTCCGGGCGCTTGCGCACCACGCGGTCGATCGCTTCGCGGCAGGCCTGCGCCGGCGAGCGCCCCTGGCGCATCAGCTCGACCACCAGGAACGAGGCGGCGTTGCGGATCATCTCTTCACCCACGCCCGAAGCAGTGGCCGCGCCCACGTCGTTGTCGACGTACAGGCCGGCACCGATGATCGGACTGTCGCCAACGCGACCGTGCAGTTTCCACGCCATGCCGCTGGTGGTGCAGGCACCGGCCAGATGGCCATTGGCATCCAGTGCCAGCATGCCGATGGTGTCGTGGTTGTCGCTGTTGCCGGGAATACCGCGGCGCTCGGCATTGATCTGCGGCTGGTACTTCTCGGTCTTCAACCACTCGCGCCAGGCGGCTTCGGCCTGCGGCGTCAGCAGGTGCCTGCGCTCGAAACCCTGCTGCACCGCGAACTGCTGCGCGCCCTCGCCCACCAGCAGCACGTGCGGGCTGTTCTCCATCACTTTGCGCGCCACCGACACCGGATGCAGGATGTCGACCAGCGCCGCCACCGCACCACAACGGCCATCGCCATCCATGATGCTCGCATCCAGGCTCAGCACGCCGTCGCGATCCGGGTTGCCGCAATGACCGACAGTGGGGTTGCACAGCTCGCTCTCGGCCCAGCGTGCACCGGCTTCGACTGCATCCAGTGCGCTGCCACCCTGCGCCAGCACCTGCCATGCAGCCTGGTTGGCCGGCACGCCGAAGTCCCAGGTCGAAACCACCCTGGCCCCACCCTGCGTGCGCGCCTGCACGCCCGGCAATGCCGCCATGCCTGCGGCCAGTGCACCGGCCTGCAGGAACTGCCTGCGATCCACCATCTTCCCCTCCCAGTCTGCAATGCATGGCCGGCCCGATGCCGGCCCTGCCGATCAGTCGTGCGTGGGTTGCCGCGCTGCGTGCCAGACCGCTGCACCGAGCACGCCCAGCTGGCCGTGCTCCACCCGCCATACCGGCACCTGGCGCAGCACCTCGGTCAGCACGCCCTTGTTGAGGAAGCGCTCACGGAAGCGGCCATCGGCCAGGAAATCCTGCACATGCGCGGAAATGCCCCCGGCCAGGTATACCGAGCGCGCGCCGACGGCGATCGCCGCGTCGCCGGCCAGGCTGCCCAGCCAGGCACAGAACACCTGCAACGTTTCCACAGCAAGCGCGTCCTCGCCACTGCGCGCGGCGCCGATCAGTGCCTCGGTGCTGGTCCACACCGGGGTGACGCCGCGCAGTTCGCACAGGCACGGATACAGGTTCATCAGGCCGCTGCCGGAAAGCACCCGTTCGTTGTCCACGTGCGCCCAGCGCTGCAGCAGCTTGCCCAGCACCTGCAGTTCCAGCGCGTTGCCGGCGCCGAGCGCGGCATGGCCGATCTCGCTGGCCAGCACCGGGCGCTCGCCATCGGCGAAACGCAGCGCGGCACCCAGGCCGGTACCGGCACCCAGCACCAGCGCCGGGAAGGCCTGGGCTGGATCGGCGTCGCCGTTCAGCGGCACCAGGGTTTCCGGCTGCAGGTACGGGATGGCCAGCGCCACCGCTTCGAAATCATTGATCAGCTGCAGTTCGCGCAGGCCGGACTGTTCGCGCGTGGTCGACAGCGAGACCGTCCACGGCAGGTTCGAGTTGATCAGCACATCGCCATCGAGCAGGCCGGCGATGGCCACCACCGCGGTCTGCACCGGCTGGCCGAGGCCACTGGTGAAATCGGCCAGGATCGCGGCCAGGCTGGGATGCTCGGCGCAGGCATAGGTGCGATGGCTGCCCAGCCGCGGCGCCTGACCGGGTTGGGTCTCAGCCAAGGCCAGGCGGGCGAAGGTGCCGCCGACATCGGCAACGACCAGATGGCGCGGACGACCGTCGCGGGCGGAGTCGGAGGAAACCGGGGACGCTGCTGCGATGGTCACGCTGGCCTGCTTGGATCGATTGAATCGCCCCGATTCTCAGGCATCGGGGCGGCTTTGCCTAGCGGGCCGATGGTTCAGGTTGGCCTACATGCCTTCCTGTTCGGCCACCTGCACGCCATCCACCAGCACGCGCAGGCGCTGCGGGCGGAAGCCGGCGAACAACAGCGGCCGGGTGCGCTCGACCAGTACTTCGTGGCCGGCGATGTGACGCAGCCACGACTGTACCAGCGAGAACGAGAAGTGGGTGCCCGGATGCAGCGGGTGCTGCACCCAGACCTTCTCGGTGGCGCTCTGCAGCAGCATCGCGCCGGTGAACCAGTGGCGGCTGAGGGTCACCGGCGTGGTGCCGACCATGAAGCGGATATCCATGCGGGGTCCTTTCGCGTTGGGCACCGGCGCCCTGGATCAGGGTTGGGCAGTCTGCAGGCTGTAGCTGGTGGTCGCGGTGAACACTGCACCATCAGGCTGGGTGGAGCGTACTTCGACCTTGTGGCTGCCTGTTGCCAGGTCGGTCGGCAGCGCGCCCCGCCACAGGTGCGGCGACGCGGTGGCCTCCGGCGAACGGTCGTAGCCGCGCAGGCCGTTGGCCAGATCATCGGCCACGTTCTCCACCATCAGGCGCGGATCGGGCTGGCTGACCTGCTTCATCGGCTGCCAGGCGCCGCCATCGACGCGGTACTCGACCACGCTGGCGTCCTCACCCATGTAGACGTTGGCGTAGACACCCCACGCCGGATAGGCGCCCTGGCGCAGCACCTTGGGTGCATGCAGGCCGATCTGCTCGCTGGCCGGCTGGCCGGCCACGCGGTACTGCAGCTTGTAGCTGCCGTTGCCGGCCACGTCGAGCAGCGCATAACCCTTCGGTGTGCCATCGCTCATGGTGCTGTCCGGCACGCCGGCGGCATTCTTCACGCCCGACCAGAACGCACCGCAGTTGGCACCGACGTTGTATTCGTGCAGCGGCTTGTCGCCGTTCCAGCCCTCGGCCTTGCCGTGGTAGACGTGCTGCTGGGTGTGACTGTGGCCGCTGAGCACCAGCACGTTGCGGAAGTCCTTCAGCAGATCGAACAGGCGCTGGCGGTCGGCGTGACGGAAAGTCTCGCGCCCCGGCGCCGCGTCGAACAGCGGGATGTGCATGCCCAGCACCAGCAGGCGGTCCTTGTGCAGGCCCTTCAGGTAGCTGGCGAGGAAAGCGAACTGGTCTTCGCGCAGGCCGCCGATGTACTTCGGCTTCGCCTTGGGGTCGTACACCACGTCGTCCAGGAACACGAAGCTGGCGCCGCCCTCTTCCACCGCGTAGGTGTCCGGGCCGTAGATGTTGCGCCAGCTGTCCAGCGAGTGTTCGTCGCTGACCGCATCGAAGTCGAGGTCGTGGTTGCCCGGCACGTGGAACCACGGCACGCCAAGCGCGGTGGTGACCTTGTTGATCGCCGGGTACAGGGTCAGGTCGTCGTTGACGATGTCACCCAGGGTGGTGCCCATGCGCGCCCTGGTCTGGCCAACCAGCGGCGCCACGATCGACTGCTGGTAGTAGCCGATGTCCTTCAGGCTGGCGGTCTGCGAATCGGTGAACACCAGCATCTGGAAACCACGGCGGCTGTCATGGCGATCCGACTGCAGCGCGAAATCCCAGTTGCGGGTGACGTCGCTGGTCGCGGCGATGCCACCGTACTTCAGTGCCGGTGAACCGTTCGGGCGGTAGTGGCGCCAGAACGAAGGCAGGCCATCGGCCGCCTTCGGGAACGAATACGCATCGGGCTTGATCACGAACACGGTCTGGCCGTCGCGCACTGGCAGGCTGTAGCTGCCATCGGCGGCGGTCTTGACGATGGCCTCGCCGTTGGAAACCTGCACCCCGGCCAGACCCGGATCGGTCGCACCGCGCCCGGGTTTGCCGTCGCGCTCCAGGTAGACCTTGCCGCTGACCACGGTATCCGCGGCCCAGGCCGGCGAGGTCAGCAACAGGCAGCACAGCCAGGTGGCAGGCAGTTTCATGGGCGGTCCGGGAAAGAAAGACCGCCTATTGTAGATTCCGCTGATGACATCGCGCACGTGATGGCGCATTGCCGGTAGTGCCGGCCGCTGGCCGGCAACCAGCCGATGCCCGACGATCATGAGGTTGCCGGCCAGCGGCCGGCACTACCGCTCTTCAACGATGGCGTTTTTCCAGTACCGCCCGCGCATCATCCAGCGACAAACCGCGCGCGCGCAGCAGCACCAACAGGTGGTACAGCAGGTCCGAGGCCTCGCCCAGCAGTGCCTCGTCGTCCTGCGCCACCGCCGCAAGAGCCGTCTCCACGCCCTCCTCGCCCACCTTCTGCGAGATGCGGCGGATGCCGCCCTCGAACAGGCTGGTGGTGTAGCTGCCCGGCGGGCGTTGCGCCTCGCGCATCGCCACCAGCTGGCCCAGCCCACCCAGGAAGTCCTTCGGTGCCCCGTCGAAACAGCTCTCCGCGCCGGTGTGGCAGGTCGGCCCGGCCGGGCGTGCCATCACCAGCAGCGTGTCGGCATCACAGTCGACACTGATCGACTGCACCACCAGCACGTTGCCGGACTGCTCACCCTTGGTCCACAACCGCTGCTTGCTGCGGCTGAAGAAGGTCATGTGGCCGATGGCCAGCGTGGCAGCCAGCGATTCGGCGCTGACATAGCCCAGCATCAGCACCTGCAGGGTGTCGGCATCCTGCACCACCGCCGGCAGCAGGCCGTCGCCCTTGCCCCAGTCCAGCGCCTGCAGCGCATCCAGTGACGGCTTCACTTCAATAGACATCCCGCACCTCGATCTGCTGTCCGCGCAGGTAGCGCTTCAATTCCGGAATGGCGATGGCGCCGCTGTGAAACACGCTGGCCGCCAACGCGCCGTCGACGTCGGCCTGGTCGAAGGCCTCGGCAAAGTGCTCCATCGCACCGGCACCGCCGGAGGCGATCAGCGGCACCTGGCACAAGGCCCGCGCCTGCTGCAGCTGCACGACATCGTAGCCACGGCGTACGCCATCGCTGTCCATGCAGTTCAGCACGATCTCGCCAGCGCCACGTCGTTGTGCTTCGACGATCCAGTCCAGCGTGCGCAGCGGCACCGCCTGGGTCTTGTCCGGGTCGCCACTGAAGCGGCGTACCCGCCACTGGCCATCAGCCTCGCGCACCGAATCGACACCGACCACCACGCACTGCACGCCAAACTCGTCTGCCAGCTCGGTGATCAGCTCCGGGCGACCCAGCGCCGGCGAGTTGATCGACACCTTGTCGGCACCGGCGAACAGCACGCGGCGCGCGGTTTCCACGCTGTCGATGCCACCGGCCACGCAGAACGGAATATCGATCAACCGCGCGATGCGCTCGATCCACGCAACGTCGACTGAACGCGCCTCGGGGCTGGCGCCGATGTCATAGAACACCAGCTCGTCCGCCCCCTGGTCGCGATAGCGCTGCGCCAACTCGGCGATGTCGCCCATGTCGACGTGGTCGCGGAAGCGCACGCCCTTGACCACGCGGCCATCACGCACGTCCAGGCACGGAATGATGCGGCGGCTCAACATGCCAGCGCCTCCGCCAGGTCCATGCGCTGCTCCAGCAGCGCCTTGCCGAGGATCGCACCGCCGCAACCTGCGGCACGGGCTTCTGTCACATCGGCCACGTCACGGATACCGCCGGAGGCCTGCACGGCCACGCCCGGCAGCAGCGCCGACAGGTGCTGGTAGAGGCTGATGTTGGGCCCGGCCAGCATGCCGTCGCGGGCGATGTCGGTGCACAACAGGTGGCGCATGCCGGCACGCGCATAACGCTGGGCCAGGTCATCCAGGGTCACGCCGGCGTTCTCGGTCCAGCCGTGCACCGGCAGCTGCCATTGGCCCTGGGCATCCTGGCGGGCATCCAGCGCGATGGTGATGCGCTCGGCACCGAACTCTTGCAGCCAGCCGACCACGTCGTCGGGGCGGCGTACTGCCTGCGAACCCACCACCACGCGGCCGGCGCCGGCATCGAGGATGCGCGCCACGTCGTCGCGGCCGCGCACGCCACCGCCGGTCTGCACCTGCAGCGGCGTCTGCGCACGGATCGACGCCAGCAGCGCCGCAAGGGTGTAGCCACCGGCACGTGCGGCATCCAGGTCGACCAGATGCATCCACTGCGCGCCCCGCGCAGCGAAGCCCTGTGCGCGCGGCAGCGGGTCGTCGCCATACGAGGTTTCCTGCGCGTAGTCGCCCTGGCGCAGCCGCACCACGCGGCCATCGCGGATATCCAGCGCGGGATAGACGATGAAACTCATGCAGCAGTGCCCTCGAGGAAGTTGCGCAGCATCAGCGAACCGGTCTCTCCGGAGCGCTCGGGGTGGAACTGTGCGCCGTAGTAGCGCCCCTGCTCCACCACGGCAGTGAACAGGCCACCGTGGTCGCAGGCGGCAACAGTGTGGGTATTGAGTGGCGCCGCATAGCTGTGCACGAAGTAGGCGCTGGCGCGTTCGGGCACGCCTTGCAGCAGCAGCGATTCGCGCAGCGGGAGCAGGCGGTTCCAGCCCATGTGCGGCACACGGATGCCACAGGCCGGTACCAGCTTGCGCACCACGCCCGGAATCAATCCCAGTGTCTCGACGCCGGCCTCCTCGGACCGCTCGAACAGCAGCTGCATGCCGAGGCAGATGCCCATCAGCGGCACCTCCAGTCGCTGCAGCGGTTCCACCAGGCCCTGCGCATGCAGGCGCTGCATGCCGGGACCAGCGGCGCCGACGCCGGGCAGGATCACCCGCTGCGCACCGACCAGACCGTCGGCATCGCGCACCAGCCGCACCGTCGCGCCCAGGCGCTCCAATGCGTAGCGCACCGAGCCCAGGTTGGCACCGCCGGCGTCGATCAGCGCAACGTCGCTCACAGCGCCCCCTTGGTGCTCGGCAGTGCCGTGCCCTGGCGGGCCAATGCCGGGCGCAGCGCGCGCGCCAGTGCCTTGAAGCAGGCCTCGACCTTGTGGTGGTCGTTGTCGCCGCGCACCTGCAGGTTGAGGTTCAGGCCGCTGGCGTCGCACAGCGAACGGAAGAAGTGCGGTACCAGCTCGGTCGGCATGTCGCCCACGCGCTCGCGCTTGAACTCGCCCTCGAACACGAAATAGGGGCGGCCACTGAAGTCCAGCGCGGCACTGGCCAGGGTCTCATCCATCGGCAGGGTGAAGCCGTAGCGGCCGATGCCGCGCTTGTCGCCCAGCGCCTCGCGCAGGGCCTGACCCAACGCCAGCCCGGTGTCCTCGATGGTGTGGTGCTCGTCGATGTGCAGGTCGCCCTCGGCCTGGATGTCCAGCGCGAACCCGCCGTGCTTGCCGATCTGTTCCAGCATGTGGTCGAAGAACGGCAGTCCGGTGGCGATGCGCGCATCACCGGCACGGTCCAGATCCAGTTCAACGCGGATCTTCGTCTCCTTGGTGTTGCGCTGGACCACCGCGGTGCGTGGCGCGTCGGCCAGTGCGTGGGCGATGCCCGGCCAGTCCCACTCGCCACCGAACTGTTCGGTGCGCAGCTGGAAGCCACGGATGTTGAGGTTGTCGGCGAACTGCAGGTCGGTGATGCGGTCACCAACCATGCCCGAACGCGCCCAGTCGATGCTGCGGTCCTGCAGGTAGCCTGTCATCAAGCCGATGCCCGGCTTGCGGGTCGGCGCATTGTCCTGCGGCCAGCTGCAGTCGATCAGCACGTCACGGAAGGTGATGCCCTGGCTCTCGAAGATCTGCAGCATCAGCTCGTTGGGGCCATCGAAGCTGGCGCGCGGGTAGCTGTCGCTGCCGAGGCCATCCTGATTGGTGACGATCACGAACTGGTAGCCGGCATCGCGCAGCTTCAGCAGCGCCGGGATCACCTGCGGCACGAAGCGCAGCTTCTCGTAGGCGTCGATCTGGAAATCGGACGGCTCCTCGATGAGGGTGCCGTCGCGGTCGATGAACAGGATTGGTGTCATGCTGCGGCCCTCCGCGCCGACAGGGCCGCAAGCACGCGGTCATTCTCTTCGGGGCTGCCGATACTGATGCGCAGTGCATCACCCAGCTGCGGCGCGGCGCGCTGGTCGCGCACCACCACACCGGCATCCAGCAAGGTGTCGAACGCTGCCTGCGCATCAGCGAAGCGGACCAGCAGGTAGTTGCCGGACGAGCGGTACACGCGACGAACGCCAGGCAGGCCCGGCAGCGCAGCGAACAGACGTTCGCGCTCGGCGATGACCGTGGCCACGCGCTCGGCGGTACGTGCCAGTGCGGCCGGCTGCAGCGCCTGCACGGCCAGCTCGGCGCACGGGGTCGGCACCGGGTACGGCGCCTGGCAGCGCCGCAGTACGGCAATCAGTTCCGGCGCGGCGATCAGGGTGCCGATGCGCGCGGCCGCAAGTGCGTGCGCCTTCGACAACGTGCGCAGCACTGCCAGATTGGCGTGCGTGGCCAGCAACGTGGTCGCCGACGGGCGCTGCGCGTACTCGACATAAGCCTCGTCCACCACCACCAGCGCTTGCCCGCGCAATGCAACCGCCACGCGTTCGACCTCGTCCAGGGCGATGTCACTGCCGGCCGGGTTTGACGGTGCGCACAGGAACACCAGCGTGGCATTGCGTGCCCTGGCGGTGTCGATCACAGCATCCAGATCGGCACGCAGGCCGTCTTCGGTATCCACCAGGGGCACTTCAATCAGTGCGGCGCCCTGCAAGCGCGCGCAGACCGCGTACATGCCAAACACCGGCGGCGTGACCAGCACGCCATCGCGGCCCGGCACGCACAGGGCACGCACCAGCAGATCAATGGCTTCGTCGCTGCCACGGCCGATAAGCAGCTGCGGCGGCGTCACGCCGTACAGCGCCGCCAAGCCCTCACGCAACGCCAGCGGCTGCGGCTCCGGATAGCGCCGGCTGTTGCCCGCCGCATCAGCCGGATTGGCCCAGGCCGACTCGTTGGCGTTCAACCAGACCTCGCCCTGCACCGCCGCGCTGCGCGCCGAGCTGTAGCCGTCGAAGGCCTGCAGATCCGGGCGCACCAGCGCCAGCACATCATCGATATCCGCGTTCATGCCGCCGCCTCCATGCGAAGCGCAACCGCACGCTCATGCGCATCCAGGCCTTCGGCGCTGGCGATGATGCGTGCGCAGCCGCCGATTGCCGCCAACCCTGCAGCGCTGGCGCTCTGCACGCTGATCAGGTTCTGGAAGCTGGCCACGCTGACACCGCTGTAGGCGCGCGCGGCACCCGCAGTGGGCAGCACGTGATTGGTGCCGCTGCAGTAGTCGCCCAGCGCTTCGGGGGTGTAATCGCCCAGAAACACCGAGCCGGCCGCCTGCACCTGGCCCAGCCAGTCGCGCGGTTCGCGCAAGGCCAGGATCAAGTGTTCGGGCGCATAGCGGTTGCTGATCGCGAAGGCCTCGTCCAGCGAATCGACCTGGATCAGCCGCGACGCCGACAACGCCTGTCGCGCGATCTGCTGGCGCGGCAGCAGGGCCACCTGGCGCTCCACCTCTGCCTCGACCGCCGCCAGCATCGCGGCATCGTCGGTCAGCAGCAGCACCTGCGAATCCGGGCCGTGCTCGGCCTGCGACAGCAGGTCGGCGGCAACGAACGCCGGATTGGCGCCGGCATCGGCGATCACCAGTACTTCGGAGGGACCAGCCGGCATGTCGATGGCGGCGGCGCCATCCTGTGCGACCTGCTGCTTGGCTTCGGTGACGAAGCTGTTGCCGGGCCCAAACAGCTTGTCACAAGCCGGAATGCTGGCCGTGCCATAGGCCATCGCGGCGATCGCCTGCGCACCACCCAGCTTGAACACGCGCTGCACGCCGGTCAGGCGCGCGGCTACCAGCACCGCCGGATCGGCGCTGCCATCGGCGCGCGGCGGCGTGCACAGCACCACCTGCGGGCAGCCGGCCAGCTGCGCCGGAACGCCCAGCATCAACGCGGTGGACGGCAACGGCGCGCTGCCCGCCGGCACATACAGGCCCACCCGGCCGATCGGACGCAACATGCGTTCGCAGACCACGCCCGGCGCGGTTTCAACTGCATAGCCTTTGCCCATGCCAGCGGCGTGGAAGCGCGCGATGCGCTCGGCGGCTTCGACCATCGCCTGGCGCAGTTCGGCGGGCACGGCCGCTTCAGCAGCGGCGAATTCGGCTTCGGAAACTTCAAACGAAGCCAGCTCGACACCATCGAAACGCGTGGTGATCGCACGCAGCGCGTCGTCACCCTGCGTGCGTACCTGCGCGATCAGCGCGGCCACGGCATCGCGGGTCTGCTGCGCCACGGTCTGCACCGGGCGGGTCAATGCCGCGCTGCGCGCGGCCTCATCAAGTCGGGACCAGATCAGACGGTTCATGCCAGCGACCGCTCCACGCTCAGTACCATCAGGCCCTGCGCACCCGCGCGCTCGAGTTCCTCCATGCGCTGCCAGCTCAGCGGGCCGGGGCACATGGTCTGCAGGCGCAGCGCGCCGCCATCGGCCGGCAACCGCACCAACGGCTCGGCATCGGCCAGCAGCTGCGCCAGCGCGTCGACGCGGTCCTCGCTGGCACGGAACATCAGCAGCTTGCGGTCCTGGCGCTGCACCACGCCGTCGAGGCGGCGCAGCAGCATCGCGCGCAGCGATGCACGTGCATCATCCGGCACGCGCACCGCGCCGGCCAGCACCGCCTCGCTGTCGAGCAGGTTGTGCACCGGGGTCAGCTGATTGGCGCGCAGGGTGGCGCCGCTGGACACCAGATCGCAGATCAGGTCGGCGGTGCCCAGGCGCGGGGCGATTTCCACCGAACCGGACAGCTCGACCACCTGTGCGTCCACGCCCTGCTCGGCCAGCCACTGCTTGAGGATGGCCGGGTAGCTGGTGGCGATGCGGGTGCCGGCCAGCTGCGCCGGACCCTGCCACTGCCATTCCTCGGGCACCGCCAGCATCAGCCGGCACTGGCCGAAGCCCAGCCCGCGCAATGCCTGGTAGGCATCCGGCAGACCGATCTGGCGCCGCGCGGCGGCCTGTTCGTCCAGCTCGTTGCGGCCGACGATGCCGAGGTCGCAGACGCCGTCGGCAATCAGGCCCGGGATGTCATCGTCGCGCACCAGCAGCAGGTCGACCGGCAGCGACTCGCCGTAGCAGAACAGCTTGTCGCGGCTCTCGCGCCAGCTCAGGCCGCAGGCGCTGAGCAGGTTGCGCGCGGGTTCGGCCAGCCGGCCACTCTTCTGGATGGCGATACGCAGCCGGTCTCGTGCCGGCGCTGCCTGGGTTGCACTCATGGGGGATGTCTCGAAGTTCGGAACGGGGCGCGGATCAGCGCGAGGCAAGGCGGTCGATGGCGGCGGCATAGCCTCGATGCCCATGCTCGAGCGTGCGTGCCACCCGTCCGGTGGTGGTCACGCTGACGCCGGTGCGCTCGTGGATCTCGCGGTACGGCACGCCCTGCTGCAGCAGCGGCACCACCTTCCAGCGGTCAGCCATGGCTTCCAGCTCGGCCGGGGTGCACAGATCACGCAGGAAGGCTTCGACCTGTTCCGGCTCGCGCAGGGCGGCAAAGGCTTGGGCCAGGGCTTCCAGGTCGGCCTTCGGGTCTTTGGCGGCAATCTCGGGACGGGCTTTCACGGGGTCGTTTCCATGCATCAATGTAATAGCGCGTTAGTACATTAGCGCATTCTTGCGCAGTGCGTCAAATCGAGGATTGAGGGGGCGGCAGGGCTGCTGCCCTGCACCCGCCAAGAGCCAGAGCAAAAGCAAATGCTGATTTGCTGAGCGTTGGCGGGGAGGGTCCGGTGGCAGGGGACGCCGTTAACCCATCCATGGGGGCTTGGTCGCGGCATCCATGCCGCTCACACCCCTGCCACCGGACCCTCCCCGCCTTCGACAGTTGGCCGCGATCTGCTGGATCTCGCTGGGAAAGTGATCGAGAACGGCTTTTGTGGAGTCGAGCCATGCTCGACTGCGCTTCGTCCAGAAACGCAGAACGCCCACCAAAGGGTGGGCGTTCTGCTTTCAAATCAACAACCTGGCCCGACTCAGGGCAGGCAGCGCACCTCCGCCTGCAGCGCTCCGCGCCGCAGGCATTCGCCGAACAGGCTGCCCTGCCGGCTCGGCAGGGACTGGATGTTCTCCAACGCCCCCGCTCCCGCCCGGCACGTCCGCGAGGCCAGGGCCTGCAGATCGTCCTCCAGCTGTGCGCGGTCGATCGCATGGCAGCGATCAACCGCCAGCCGGTACTGCGCCGGCCCGATCCGCGTGCTGTGCAGCGCCGGGTCGCTCTGGCAGCCCGCCAGCAGAAGCACGCTCAGCACTCCTGCGGCGGCAGGCTTCACACCATCGCCTTGGACTGCTCCAGCTCCACCAGCAGGGTGCTGGCCAGCTCGTCGCGGGAGACTTCGAACTGCTGCTCGCGCAGCAGGTCCTTCACCGCAACCACACCGCGCGCCAGTTCATCCTCACCCGCCAGCACCACGAAGCGGATGCCTGCCTTGGCCGCGTACTGGAACTGCTTGCCGATCTTCTTCGGCTCCATCTGCACTTCGGTGTTGATGCCACCGGCACGCAGGCGGCGGGCAATGTCCAGCGACTGCGGCATGCCCTGCTCGTCCATCAGCGCCACCAGCGCCTGTACGCTGCTGGCTTCGATGCCGTCGATCAGGCCGGCCTCGCGCAGCTGCCAGAACAGACGCGACAGGCCAATGGAGATACCCACACCCGGCAGCTTGGACTTGCTGTAGTGGCTGGCCAGGTCTTCGTAACGGCCGCCCGAGCAGATCGAACCGATCTGCGGGTGGTCGGTCAGCGTGGTCTCGTAGACGGTACCGGTGTAGTAATCCAGGCCGCGCGCAATGGAGAAGTTCAGGCAATACGCGGTTTCCGGCACGCCCAGCGCCTGCACCAGCTGCAGCACTTCGCGCAGTTCGGCGACGCCGGTACGCAGGATCTCCGAAGAACCGGCGTCGGCTTCCAGCGTGGCCAGCTGCGCCAGCGCATCGGCATGGCCCTGCGAACGCACGGCGACGAACGCCAGGATCTTCTCGACCTGTTCTGCCGGGATGTTGAAGCCCTCGCCCACCAGCGTCTCGCGCACATAATCGGCGCCGCGCTTGTCCAGCTTGTCCACTTCGCGCAGCACCGCCAGCTGGCGCTCACCCTCGGCCACACCCAGGCTTTCAAAGAAGCCGCGCATCAGCTTGCGGTTGTTCAGCTGGATGCTGAAGTCACCGATGCGCAGTTCCGAGAACACCGCATGGATGACCGCCAGCACTTCAGCGTCGTAACGCACGCTCAGGCTGTCCTTGCCGATCACATCGATGTCGCACTGGTAGAACTCGCGGAAGCGGCCGCGCTGGGCGCGCTCGCCGCGGTAGACGCGCTGCATCTGGTAGCGGCGGAACGGGAAGGTCAGTTCGTGTTCGTGCTCGGCCACGTAGCGCGCCAGCGGCACGGTCAGGTCGAAGCGCAGCGCCATTTCCGGCAGCGAGCGATCGCCCGACTCGGCCGCGTTCGCCAGCGCGCCGGTGGACTGCACGAAGTACACCTGGCGCTCGGTCTCGCCACCGGACTTGGTCAGCAGCACGTCGGACAGCTCGAACACCGGCGTCTCCACCGGCAGGAACCCGAAGCGCTCGTAGTTGCGGCGGATGACGTCCAGCATGCGCTGGAACGCAATCTGCTCGCGCGGCAGCAGTTCAAGGGTGCCGGGCGGGGTACGGGGCTTGATCACGGGCGGAACTCCTGCTGGAACGGGACGTGGGAGGGGGCGACATTCTAGCGCCCCCGCCACGGGCAGGGTCGAACGGCCGCTTGAAGTATCATAAGGCCCTCCCCGCCCGCGATACGCCCCCCGCAACATGTCACGGCCTTCCGGCGCTCCGCCCGCCACCAACGATCCCGCCTCGCCGTCCTGCACCACGCTGGACTGCCTGCACTGCTCGGTTCGCCACCTTGCGGTGTGCTCGGCGCTGTCGCCCGATGAAGTGCAGGCGCTGGAGCAGGTCACCGTCTCGCAGCAGGTCAGCATGGGCAGCACGCTGGCCCGCACCGGTGAAGAGCGCGACCATGTCTATACATTGACCGGCGGCGCACTTCGCCTGGTGCGCACCCTGGCCGACGGCCGCCGCCAGATCAACGGCTTCGTGCTGCCCGGCGACTACCTGGGCCTGAGCGGCAGCGACCACCATCGCTACGACATCGAGGCCATCGCCGACAGCCGCGTATGCCGCGTCGCGCTGCCACAGATGAAGGCACTGCGCAGCCGTTTCCCGCACCTGGAGCGCAAGCTGCTGCAGCGTGCCTGCCAGGAACTGGATGCCGCGCAGGACGCCGCGCTGGCACTGGCGCGCCTGCAGCCGGCCGAAAAACTGGCCGATTTCCTGCTGCGCCTGGCCGCGCGCGAGGCCAAGCTGGGCGGCGACGGCCTGCGCGTATCGCTGCCGATGGGCCGCGGCGATATCGCCGACCATCTGGGCCTGACCATGGAAACGGTGAGCCGTACCTTCACCAAGCTGCGCCAGCAGGGGCTGATCGCCCTGCCCCACCTGAACGTGGTGGAAATCCTCGACGAGGATGGGCTGCGTACGCTGGCTGGCGAAGGGTTGATCTGACCGTATCGCGGTTCATGGGGTTGCCGGCCAGCGGCCGGCACTACCTGAATGCATTTCCCTGGTAGTGCCGGCCGCTGGCCGGCAACCGCGCCCGATCCGTGCTGTATCTCTCCGGTAGTGCCGGCCGCTGGCCGGCAACCGCGTCCCTCTCCGCTCAGCGCAGCAGTACCTCACGCAACGCCGCGTAATCGGCCGCCAACGGTTCGGCGTGCGCCGGCCGCTGCAGCAACGCATCCAGCGCAGGCGGCACCGCCACCGCTTCGCCGATCAGCGTTTCGACCACGGCCTCGAACTTGGCCGGATGCGCCGTGGCCACCACTGCCCAGTCGCCCTTGGCACCGCGCGCACGCAGGTCCTGCAGCACCTTCACCGCCGTCGCCGTGTGCGGGCAGAACAGCTCGCCGCGGCTGGCATGCGCTGCCGCAATCGTCGCGCGGATGGTCACGTCATCCACTGCGAACGCGCGGAAGGCAGCACGCAGTTCCGCATCGTCGCCGTGGTAGAGCCAGCGCAGTCGCTCGAAGTTGCTCGGCGCACCCACGTCCATTGCATTGGCCACCGTGGCCACACTGCCCTGCGGCTGGTAGTCGCCGCCATTGAAGTACGCCGGCAGCACGGCATTGGCATTGGTGGCCAGCACGATCTGCCCGATCGGCACGCCCAGCGCTCGCGCCAGCACCGCCGCCATCGCATTGCCCAGGTTGCCGGTCGGCACCACCAGATTGAGCCGGCGACGATGCGCGGCGTAGTGGGTCAACGCTGCATGCGCGTAGTAGCTCATCTGCGGCAGCAGCCGGCCCAGGCTGATGCTGTTGGCCGAGCTCAACGGCACCTGCGCCTGCAGTTCGCGGTCAGCCAGCGCCTGCTTGACCATCGCCTGGCAATCGTCGAATGCGCCCGCCACACGCAGCGCCTGGATGTTGTCGCCGAAACAACCGAGCTGGTGCGCCTGGCGCGGAGATACGCGGCCATCCGGATACAGCACCACCACGCGCACGCCGGGCTGGCGATGGAAGGCCGCCGCAACGGCGGCACCGGTATCGCCGGACGTGGCCACGACAATGGTCAGATCGCGGTCCTTGCCGGCCTGCAGCCGCGACAGCGTACCGGCCAGGAAGCGCGCGCCGATATCCTTGAACGCCGCCGTTGGCCCGTGGAACAGCTCCAGCACGTGGTCGCCGTCGCCGAGCGCACGCAGCGGCACCGGAAAGTCGAACGCCTCGCGGCAGATCGATGGCAGTGCAGACTCCAGCGCGTCGCCAGCAACGAACGGCATCAGCAGATCGGCGGCGGTATCGGCCAGGGTCGGCCCGGCCTGCAGCTCGCGTGGCGCCGGCAGCATCTGCGGAACGTACAGCCCACCATCAGGCGCCAATCCGGCGGCGATCGCCGCGCTGAGGCCAACGGCCGGAGACTGGCCGCGGGTCGAAACAAATTGCATGGGTTCGGTATCCAGTAAAGGGGAAGGATTCAGCACAAGCGGGCTCCCGGTGCATCCAGCGGCGACACCCAGGCGTCACTGTCGAAACCTGCGGCTGCAAATGCGGCCTGCACCGGTGTGGCGGCGGTACGCGCCTGGTCGGCATCCTCGAACCAGGCGAACACGCTGGGACCGGCACCGGAAATGCCCGCGCCCATTGCATTGGCCGACAGCGCCGCATCACGTGCGGCTTCGAAGCCGGCAATCAATCCGGCCCGTCGCGGTTCGACCAGCACGTCGCGCAGTCCCGCGCGCACCAGTGCGGCATCGCTGCGATGGCAACCACTGAGCACCAGTGCGAGGTTCGCGCTCTGCGCCACGAACTCGCCCAGCGCATAGCTGCCCTGCAGGGCCTGGCGTGCGCGGCGTGTTTCCAGCACCACATGCGGATGCACCAGCAGGCTGTGCCAGGTAGCCGGCACCGGAATCGGCAGCAGCCGGTCGGCCGTGCACAGCGCAAGACCACCCAGCAGCAGCGGCCCCACGTTGTCACCGTGGCGGCCACCACTGGCCACCGCCTCGCCATCCAGCGCAAACGGATACAACGCCTCGCGCGACAGCGGCACATCCAGCAGCGCGTTGGCGGCGACCAGCGCCGCAACACTCGACGCTGCCGAACCGCCCATGCCGGAACCGAACGGAATGCCCTTGTCGATCTCCACCGCGAAACCGAAGTCCAGGCCCAGCCCTGCGCGCAGCGACATCAACGCTGCACCCGCAGTGTTTCCAGCCGCATCCAGCGGCAACTCAATGGCACTGCCGCGGATCGCCTCGATGCGCACCAGCGGCTCATCGATGCGGCGCACGCTCACGGTATCGCCAATGCCGGCAATGGCATGGCCGAGAATATCGAAGCCCACCGCCACGTTGGCCACCGAGGCAGGCGCGAACGCACGTGCGATCACAGGCGCGCTCCTTCACCGGCCGCGACCCGCAGCAGGTCGGCAAACACACCCGCCGCGGTGACTTCCGGGCCGGCGCCCGGCCCCTGCACCACCAGCGGGTTGTCGCAGTAACGGCGGGTACGGAACTGGACCACGTTGTCGGTCAGCCGCAGGTTGGCGAAGGCATGATCGGCCGGCAGTTCCTGCAGGCCGACCGAGGCGCCGTCGGCACCCAGCCGTGCCACATAGCGCAGCACCGCCCCCCGCGCCCGCGCATCCTGCAGGCGTTGCAGCAGGCTGGCGTCGGACTCGCCCAGCCGCGCCATGAAGTCATCCACGCTGCCCTCGCGCAGCAGCGCCGGCACAAGGCTTTCCACTTCAACCTGCTCAAGGCTGAGCGCGTGGCCGGCTTCGCGGGCCAGGATCACCAGCTTGCGCGCCACATCCACACCCGAAAGATCATCGCGCGGGTCCGGCTCGGTGTAGCCCATCGACCGCGCCTGCGCGACCAGCTGCGAGAACGGCTGGCTGCCATCGAAGCGGTTGAACAGCCAGGCCAGCGTGCCGGAGAAGATGCCTTCAATCGCCAGCACCTCGTCACCGGTATCGACCAGATCGCGCAGCGTGGTGATCACCGGCAGGCCCGCGCCGACCGTGGCCTCGTAGCGGAAGCGCGCGCCACTGGCCGCCGCTGCAGCACGGATGCGCTGGTAACGCGGCAGCGGCCCGGCACCGGCCTGTTTGTTGGGGGTGACCACATGGATGCCGGCCGCCAGCCAGCCCTCATAACGCTCGGCCACCTCGGCACTGCCACTGCAGTCGATCACCACCGCATGCGGCAGGTGTGCGGCCAGCAGGTGCTCGGTGAAACGATCCAGATCGCTGGACTCGCCGGCTTCGCGCAAGGCCTCCCGCCAGTCGGCGTGCAGGCCATCCACTTCCAGGCGCATGCGCGAACGCGAAGCCAGCGCGCGCAGGCGCAGATCCACATTGGCCTTGGCCAGCAGCTGCGGGCGTGCGGCCAGCAGCTGGTCCAGCAGTGCGGCACCGACGTTGCCCGGCCCGATCACACCCACCGCGAAGGTCTGCGGCGACAGCCAGAAGCCGGCATGCGCGGCGCGCAGGGCGCGGGTGGCATCGGCACTATCCACCGCCACCGAAATGTTGCGTTCGGACGAGCCCTGCGCGATCGCCAGGATGTTCACCTGCGCACGGCCCAGCGCCTCGAACAGACGTGCGGCCACACCGGGCTGGCCGGCCATGCCGTCACCGACCGCGGCCAGCACGCTGACGCCCTCACTGACCTGCACGCGCTGCACCTGGCCCACCGACAGCTCATGCGCGAACGCATGCAGCAGCGCTTCGCGGCCACGGCCGGCTTCAGCAGCACGCACCACGCAGCAGATCGAATGTTCCGACGAACCCTGCGAGATCATCACCACCGACACCTGCGCCTGACGCAGGGCGGCAAACACGCGCTCGGCGGTACCGGGCACACCGATCAGCCCGGTGCCTTCCAGGTTCAGCAGGGCCAAGCCGGGGCTCAGGGTCAGGCCCTTCACCGGCCCGCGCGGCGAGCGCTCGGCGCTGATGCGCGTCCCCGGATGCGCCGGCTGGAAGGTATTGCGGATGAAGATCGGCAGGCCGAGGCGGATCGCCGGCGACATCGTCTGCGGGTGCACCACCTTGGCGCCGAAATAAGCCAGCTCGCAGGCCTCGTCGTAGCTCAGCGACTCCAGCTGCACCGCCTCGGGCACCAGCCGCGGGTCGGCCGACAGCACGCCGTCGACATCGGTCCAGATGTGCAGTTCATCGGCGTTGAACAGCGCGGCGAAGATCGCGCCGGAGTAATCGCTGCCGTTGCGGCCGAGCGTAGTGATGCGGTCATGACGGTCACGAGCGACGAAGCCGGTGGCGACCAGGCGTGGCTGCGGATGCTGCAGGCGCCACTTGGCCAGGCGGTCGGCGCTGGCTTCCCAGTCGACATCCACGCCCAGTTCGCCATGTCCCACCACCAGTACGTCGCGCGCATCCAGCACTGCACAGTCTGCGCCCAGCGCCTGCAGGTGCGTGCCGAGCAGCTGCGCGGAAAACACTTCGCCCAGGCCCTGCACGCGGTCGAGTACTTCGCGTGGCAGCTCGCCGATCACCGCCAACGCTGCCAGCACGTCGGCCAGTTGATCGAAGCGGGCATCGATCCATTCGACGGTCTCGCCCACCTGCTCGCCCAGCAGCGCCACAGCGGCGCCACGATGGCGCGCGCGCAGCGCATGCCAGGCCTCGCGCCAGCCGTCGTCCCCCTTGGCTGCCAGCTGGGCCAGATCGATCAGTGCGTCGGTGACGCCCTTCATCGCCGAGACGACAGTGACCTGCAGCGATTCGGGGCGGGCCAGCAGCAGGCCGGCAACATGGCGGTAGCGTTCGGCATCGGCCACCGAGGTGCCGCCGAACTTGTGCACGACGATGGACGGTGCAGCCAGATCGGCCGGGGCAACAGGATGAGCGGGGGCGTGGGAAGACATGCAGACCTCGGTAGGAGGCCCCGTCGCATGCAGGTGTCGAGTTTCCCCGCCACCTGTATGGTGCGGGGCCGTGGTTTTCGGGAGTTACACGAAGACGACGGGCCGCACCAGGGCAGTGGTGACGGTGGTGGTGGTAATGGTGGTGGTGGCGACCGGCGCAGTCGAACGGCCCGCAGTAGCGGGAGCGATCAGGCTGGCGTGGGCGGCATCAAGAACCATGACGCACAGAAAACACCGTGCGCCGGGCCGCTGTCAAGTGCTGCGGTGCAAAAAGTCGTTGCCGCGATCATCGGCCAACATGCCGGCATTTGGTTGCATCTGAGACAAAGCGGCCATCAGTATGCTTGACGGCCACATTCAGCCGGCATGTTCGGCGATCGCGCGGGGCGTGCGATGCGCATGCGCGCACAGCATCACGCCGGCCACCAGGAACACGATCGCCAGCGCTTCGAGCAGCGAGGGCCAGCGCTGCTGCCAGGCGAATGCGTAGAGCAACGCGAACAGGGTCTCGAACACGATCATCTGGCCGGTCAGGGTCAGCGGCAGCAGGCGGCTGGCACGGTTCCAGAACGCATTGCCAAGGATCGAGGCGACCACCGCCACACCCGCGCTGATCGCCCAGAAACCACTCCACTGCGCCGCCGTGTGCCCGCCGGTGTGGCCGATGAAGGCCATCGGCACCAGCAGTAGAGCCAGGCCGCCGGTGGTGACACCGGTCAGCAGCGACCAGTCGTGGCTGGACAGATCCGGTCGGCGCGCCAGCCAGCGGCTGTTGCCGATCGAGTACAACGCCCACGAGAACAGCGCGCCGAACGCGCACAGCAGGCCGATCAGGCGCTGCCGCCACGGTGTCGCGAGGTGCTCAGACATCAGTGCTTCCCAGCCAACCAGTGCCACGCCCAGCACGCACAGGCCCAGTGCCGGCAGCAGCTGCTTCAGCGGCACCGCGCCCTGCTCGCGCACACCGACCAGGGTCACTACCACCGGAATCAGGCCGACAATCAAGGACGCCGCCGCACCGCCAGCCCACTGCACCGCCGTCGCCAGCAGCAGGAAGTACACCAGGTTCCCGGCCAGGCTCAGCCACAACAGGCCGATCCACTCGGCGCGGCCCAGCCGTGGTGCCAGCCGCTTCCAGCGCGGCAGCAGCAGGGCTACGGCGATCAGACCGTAGACCAGATAGCGGCCGGCCGACAGTTGCAGGGCATTGAACGACTGCAGCACGGCGGGCGCGAGGAAGACCACGCCCCACAGCGCGCCAGCGGCAACGCCATTGGCGATGCCCAGGGCCATCGGGTTGTTGCGCATTCGGGTTCTTCGGGGGGAGGAACAGGCCGCGCAGTGTAAGCGCTGGCCGCTGGGCGCTCTTGACCGAGGCTACTGCCCTCCCGCCTTTGTAGCGTCGAGCCATGCTCGACTGCCGTTCGCGAGGTGGCCGGTGCAGAAGCCGTCGAGCATGGCTCGACGCTACAGTCCGGCGTTCCTGCGCCACGCGGCGGGGGTCTGCCCACACTCACGGCGCAGCGCGCGGGTCAGTGCGCTCTGCTCGGAATAGCCTGCGGCCAGCGCGATATCACTGATCGGCGCCGTGCTGGTGCGCAGCTGGTGCTTGGCCCAGCGCAACCGGCTTGCACTGAGCCATGCCTGGGGGCTGAGCCCGAACTCACGCTGGAACAGCGCGTGCAACCGGCTCTCGCTGACCCCGACAGACGCGGCCATGCGCGCCACCGGCCACGCCTGGCCCGGATCGGCCTGCACTGCCGCACACAGTCCCTGCATGCGCGCGCCACTGCCGGCCGGTGCAAACACCTGCAGCAGCTGCGGCAGCAGGGCCGGCATCGGCTGCCCGTCCTGCACGCCCGCCAGGCGTTGTCGCAGCGCATGCGGCAGGTGCAGCCAGCGCTGCCGGCACAGATGCTCCTGCGTGCCGTCATCAAGCACGCCGGGAGGACAATCGACGATCACGAAACCGTTCGGGCCATCGGCCATCTGGTCATGCGCTTCGCCGGCCGCAACGAAAACCCCCTGCAGCAGGTCGAGGCGACCACCGCGGCCTTCCATCTCGAAGTGCAGTTCGCCCTGCAGCGGCAGCACCCACTGCGCGTAGTCATGGCGGTCCAGGCCGGTGGCCTGGCCGTAGTGCCGCAGATGGAAGATGGCGCCCATCCGCGCAGTGTGCGCGTGTAGCAACGGCCGTGCAAACCGCTGCTATAGTCGATCCGTCATCCAACGCAGGGAGTGCAGGACATGACCCATCGGCAGGTGTCACTGATGCTCGCCACCAGCCTCGGCCTGGCGCTCGCAGCTTCGGCGTCCGCACAGGAGCGTACGCCCCCGGCCCCGCACTGCATGGACGCGGTCGGCGTGCAGGAAGTGGAGCAGGCATCACCGCGCTCGATCGCACTGCGCGCCGCCTCCGGACAGGCCTATCGCATCGACTTCAGCGAGGATTGCCCCGGCGTCCGCGGTGCTACCTCGCTGAAGCTGGAAGCACCTGCCGGCTGGGCCTGTGGTCGCCCCAGCGAACGCGTCGTGGTCGACGGCCGCCGCTGCGCCGTCAGTGCGGTCACCCCGCTGCAGGATCGCGACTACGCCAGCGTCGCCCGCGACAGCGACCGCCTGCGCACTGCCACCCTGCCCGCCGTGACCATCCGCGAGCGCAGGGAAATCCGCCGCAGCTTCGGCGGCTCATCGTCGTACTGCTTTGCCACCCGCAACGTCCGCGCGTGGTCGTCCGACCCGCAGGGCATGCTGGTGGAGACCAATCCGCGCCGCAATGGCGGCCACCGCTACTACCGGGTCGAACTCGGCAGCCACTGCCGCCAGCTCGACCGAGCGCCGCAGCTGAGCTTCCACTCGGGCCTGCAGAACGGCCTGATCTGTGGCAATCCCGGCGATCGGATCATGACTGCCGAGTTCGAGACAGACGATCTGCGCGGTGAAAGCATCGCCCCGCTGCCGCAGTACACCCGCGGCAGCTGCGCGATCCAAGCGGTCTACCCGGCCTCCAGCCAGGCGTCGAACTAACCCTCGACGCCCAGGAAGGTGAACGGTGCGCTGGGCACGAACTGGCCCAGTGCATCGCCGGCAAAGGTATTGCGCTGGTCCTTGCCAAGATCGAGCTTGAGCACCTGGCCGCCGAAATCGACCTTGTTCAGATCGACCCAGAAGGTGTTCGGGGTCAACGCCGACTCGAAGAAGTACAGCCGCCGCTTGTGATCAGCCACCGTGCGCCAGCGCGTGGATGAGATGTTCGGCTCACCCGGCGTGGTGATGCCATACGGCACCGACGCGTTGCGGATCACGCTGAACACACTGGCCAGCGCCTCCACCGGGTCTTCGGCCTTGGGTATGGCGTTGATGTAGAACGAGGCGCGCGCGAAACGATCGGCGGAGCGGTTGGTGCCCGGCAGCATCACCGTGCCGCCGATCTGCTGCCAGTAGCTGTTGAGGGCCAGCTGCTGTTCGAAGATCGGCGAGTTGGTCATCACCTGATAGCGCCGGTCATGGTGGATCACCTGGCGACCGCCGATGTACTCGACGATGGCGCTGTCGCCGGTGGCATCGGACAGCGACAGGTGCAGCGTCGCCTGGCGGTCTTCGCCCGGCACCTTGTCGGTGACGATCGAGTACGGCTCACGCTTGAGCGCCGCGACCGCCTCGTCCACGGTGGCGAAATTGTCCAGCACATACTGCGCCCACAGCGAGATCGCCAGTCCCGGCTTGTTGCCTCGCTGCTGCGGATACTCCGATTCCACCAGCCACAGCAGGTTGGCCACCAGGCCCTTTTCGTTCATGCCATCGGTGGTCGACACGTCGTAGCCGGTGGCCACCACGCTGCCGTAGCGCGCAGTCCAGGCCAGCGATTTCGGACCGGCCAGGCCGGTGCGTGCGATGCCACGCGGCAACACGTAGAGGTTGGTCGCCACATCGACCTTCCAGTCCATCGAGCGCGCAGTGAACACATCGCCGTTGTCGCCCCGATACACCGCACGCGTGCAGGCCAGTGCCGGCGTGATCGCAGATGCCAGCGCCATGGCCAGCATTGCCTTTCCCTTCCACTTCATCCGTGCCATGTCGTTACGCTCCTTTCCCCGTGATCCCTCGATCTGACCCGATCCATGGTGACACAGGGGTGAAGCCTCAGCGCACGAAGCGATCGTGCAGCCAGAAGCCCACCACCATGGCAGGCACGAACCACAGCGCTTCATGCGATGCGACAGCCAGCCCGGCGATGGCCGGTCCGGGGCAGTAACCAGCCCATCCCCAGCCGATACCGAACAGTGCAGCACCCAGCAGCAGGCGAGCATCGACATCACGTGCACTGGGTAGCTGGAAGCGCAGTGCGAACCACGGCTGCGCGCGTCGCAGCACCCAACGCTGCCCGACGGCACTGACCAGCAGTGCCGAGCCCAGCACCCACATCAACGTCGGATCAAAATCACCGGCCACATCGAGGAAGCCGAGTACCCGACGCGCGTCGGTCATCCCCGAGAGCGCAAGCCCCGCGCCAAACAGCGCACCTGCCACCGCGGCGGCCACGACCGCGCGGCTCATGCCAGGCCTCCGCCGTGACGGACCAGGAACGTGGTCAGCATCGCGCAGGCCATGAACACCAGCACTGCCAGCAGCGAGCGCTTCGAGCCGCGGGCCATGCCACAGACGCCATGACCACTGGTACAACCACTCCCCAGGCGCGTGCCGAAGCCCACCAGCAGGCCAGCGCCGATCAACTGCCAGGCAGGCAAGGCATCGCGCAGCAGCACACGTGGCGAGGCCTCGGGCAGCGACTGCCACCACAGCACCAGCCCCGCTGCTGCGAGCAGCCCCAGCAGGAATGCCCAGCGCCAGCCACGCTCGCCTTCCGCTGCGCGCAGGCTGCCCGCAGCGATCCCGCTGATACCCGCCACGCGCCCGACAGTGGCGAGCAGCAACACCGCGGCGGCGCCGATCAGCGCTCCGCCAGCCACCGCAGTCCATGGCAGGTTCATGCCCTGCCCTCTTTCACGCCGCTCATGGGATTGCCCTTTGATTTAGATTTATCTAAATTAGACACTCCTAAACAAAAAGGTCAACCATGGCCCGCACCCCGCTCGACAGCGCCGCCATGGCCGAACACGCCGCAGAGGCTGCAACGCTGCTCAAGAGCCTGGCCCATCCTGCGCGGCTGCGCGTGCTGTGCCGCCTCGTCGAAGGTGAGGCACCAGTACCGGAACTGCAGGCATTGACCGGCCTCAGCGCATCGGCGCTGTCACAGCATCTGGCGGTGCTGCGCGAACTGGATATCGTCGCGACGCGTCGCGAAGCGCAGGCCATCCACTACCGCGTGATTGAAGGGCCCGCACTGGGCGTCCTGCAGGCGCTGCATGCCGCCTACTGCGGCGGCACTTCGCGTTGACACTCAGCCGGCGTGCAGGGCAGGCTGCACGACGTTGTCGAGCAGATCCACCGGGGTCGGCGCCGAACGATCACCTTCCAGCGCCCGGCTGAAACCCGACCAGTCGCTGGCCGACAGCTGGCGCAGCAGCGCCGCATCCACCGGCAACGCGCGCATCGACCAGTACGGAAACTGACGCTGGCCCAGGCGGCCGCGCGCCAGCTCGATGATGTCGACATGGCTGCCGGCCTGCAGGATGCGCTCGTACACCGAATCGATACCGTCCGGCGGCCCCTCGATGTACTGCAGGAATCGCCCGCCGTCATGCAGCAGCACACCGGTCACGCCCGCCATCTTGTTGAAGCGGGCGGCATCGTCGACCAGCGCCTGCAACCGTTCAGCGGAAAGATCCGGCAACGCCTGGCTGACGTAGGCGATGGCACGCAGTGGCATGGTGCTTCCTTGACAAGATGTACACCCACGGTAGCAGTTGCGGACGAGTCCGTCTCAGTGCCCGTGGATGTTTCCTGAAGAATTCAGTTTGCCGCTGCAGGCAGCCCTTCTGCGCGTCTCGGCAGCAGGGCTTCGAACACCACCTGCCCGGCCTCGTTGCGCGCTGCGATGCGCCCCCCGTGCGCGCGCACGAACTGATCGACGATATACAGGCCCAGCCCCAGGCCCTTGCTCTGGTGGAAGCTGGCCTTGAACGGTTCGAACAGCCGCGGCAGCAGCGCGTCGTCGATCCGGCCGGCATTGCTGACCCGGAGCAGCACGCTGCGCGGATCGCGCCCGTCCACCTCCACCCTCGCCTCGCTGCCGTGGGTGAGCGCGTTGCCGACCAGATTGGCGGCAACCTGGCCGAGACGGTCCAGATCGCCCTGCAGCCGCGTATCGCCATGCATGTCCAGATGGATCCGGTCCGCGCCATGCGCGCTGCCCGCTTCGGCCACCACCGCGCGGGTCACGTCGGCCAGATCGCAGGCACTGGTCTGCAGGTGCAGGCCACCGCTGCGGATCCGCGAGAAGTCCAGCAGCTGTTCGACCATGCGTGCCATGCGCAGAGTGCTTGCCTCCAGGTACTGCAGGGTCTGCTGCGCGCCCGCATTGTCCTGCGGGATCTCCATCGCCAGCTTGTCACTGCACAGCAGGATCGCCGACAGCGGCGTGCGCAGGTCGTGGGTCAGCACCGCCGCCATTGTTTCGTTGAGCTTGAGCGCGCGTTCCAGCGCCTCGTTGCGCGCCTTCAGCAGCTGCCGCTGCTGGTACAGCTCAATGAAGACGTTGACCTTGCTCAGGATCACCTGCGGCGCCACCGGCTTGTGCAGGAAATCGACCGCACCGCTCTCGTAGCCCTTGAACACGCGCAGGGGATCATCCGGGGAGGCGGTCAGGAAGATGATCGGCACGTCGCGGCTGCGATGCGAACCGCGCATCAGTTCGGCCAGGGTGAAGCCATCGATCTCCGGCATGTGCACGTCCAGCAGGGCCAGTGCCACCTCGTGCTCGAGCAGCAGCTCCAGCGCCTGCGCGCCGGAGCCGGCCAGCAGCAGATTCACGCCCTCGCGCTGCAGCAGCGCCTGCATGGCCACCAGGTTCTGCGGTACGTCATCGACGATCAGCAGGTTGACCGGGGACTGCGACTGCGCAGGGTCCGGTGGCAGCAGATTCATGCAAACAACTCCTTCAGGCGACGACACATCAGTTCAAGGGGCAGCACGGCATCGGCGCCGGCGTACTGCAGGGCGGAGGCCGGCATCATCGACGCCTCGGCTTCCTCGGGGCATTGCAGCCAGGCACGGCCACCGGCACGGCGCACGGCGGCAACGCCCTCGCTTCCATCACTGCTGGCACCGGTCAGCAGCAGGGCCAATACCTGCGCTCCGAACACCGCAGCAGCGGAGTCGAACAGCGGATCGATGGCCGGACGGGAGAACAGCACCGGCGCATCCACCGACAACGCCACCGCCCCCTCGTCCTCCACCAGCAGGTGGTAATCCGGCGGCGCGAACGTCACCGTGCCCGGCCGCAGCGGTTGCTTGTCTTCGGCTTCGCGCAGCGGCAGCGCGCAGTACGGCGCCAGCACCTCGGCGATGCGGCTGGTACGGTCACGCGGCAGGTGCAGCACGGCCAGTACCGGCACCTGCAGCGTCGCCGGCAGCGCACCGAGTACCGCCTGCAGGGCCGCCACGCCACCGGCAGACGCGCCGATCACCAGCACGGCAGGACGCGCCGGCAGCGCCATCAGGCCACCTTCCGGTACAGGCGGTGCTCGCGCGAACAGACCTCGAAGGCGTCATGGTGGCATCCGAACTGCAGCGATTCCTTGCTGCCAAGACCGAGGAAGCCCCGGTGCACCAGCGCTTCGCGGAACAGGCCGACAGCGCGGTCCTGCAGGTCGCGGTTGAAATAGATCAGCACGTTGCGGCACGACACCAGGTGCACTTCGGAGAACACGGTATCGGTCGCCAGGCTGTGGTCGGCGAACACCACGTTGCGGCGCAGCTGGCGGTCGAACACCGCGCCGTCGTAGGCCGTGGCATAGTAGTCGGACAACGACGCCGTGCCACCGGCCGCCAGATAGTTGCGGCTGAACTGGGCCATCCGGTCGATACCATAGGCGCCCGCCTCGGCGGTGGCCAGCGCGGCCGGATTGATGTCGGTGGCATAGACGATGCTGCGATCAAGCAGGCCTTCCTCATGCAGCAGGATCGCCAGCGACCACACTTCCTCACCGGTGCTGCAACCGGCCACCCACAGCTTCACCGAGGGATAGGTGCGCAGTACCGGCACCACCTGCTCGCGCAGTTCACGGAAATACGCTGGATCACGGAACATCTCCGAGACCTGCACGGTGAAGAACTGCATGGCCTGGGCGAACAGCTCCGGCTCGTGCAGCAGCCGGTACTGCAGGTCGACCAGCCGTTCGCACTCATAGCGCTGCATCGCCTGGCGCATGCGCCGGCGCAGCGACGACACCGCGTAGCTGCGGAAATCGTAGTGGTAGCGCTGGTACAGCGCCTCCAGCAGGACCTTCAGTTCCAGGTCGAACAACGCCTGTTCGTTCATTGCCGCGAGCACCAGACCCGGCACAGCGAGACCAGCTTGTCGACGTCGATGGGCTTGGCGATGTAGTCGTTGGCACCGGCCTGCAGGCACCGCTCGCGGTCATCGGGCATGGCCTTGGCGGTCAGCGCGATGATCGGCAGGTCCTGCAGGTGACGTTGCGCGCGGATCTCGCGCATCGCGGCCAGGCCGTCCTTCTCCGGCATCATGATGTCCATCAGCACCAGGTCGACCTCGCGCTCAGCCAGGCGATCCACCGCTTCCTGGCCGTTACGCGCGATCTCCAGCGTCACGCCCAGCGGCTCAAGCACGCTGGACAGCGCGAAGATGTTGCGCACGTCATCCTCGGCCAGCAAAACAGTACGGCCATCGAGCACGGTGTCGCGACGGCGGGCCTCGCGCAGCAGGCGCTGCTGGTCGGTGGGCAGGCTGGCTTCCACGCTGTGCAGGAACAGGGTGACTTCATCCAGCAGGCGTTCGGGCGAACGCGCGCCCTTGATGATGATGCTCTTCGAATAGCGGCGCAGGCGCTGCTCTTCCTCGCGGCCGAGCGCGCGACCGGTATAGACGATCACCGGCGGGAAGCCGACATCATCATTGCCGGCCATGTGCTCGAGCAGGTCGTAGCCGCTGCCGTCGGGCAGCGACAGGTCCATCACCATGCAGTCGAAGGTGACCGTGCTGAGCTGCTCCAGCGCGCCGGCCAGCGTTCCCACTGCAACGATCTGCAGCTGATCACGGCCCAGCAACAGTTCCAGGTTGTGGCGCAGCTCGCTGTCGTCCTCGACGATCAGCAGGCGCCGCACGTCGCGCTGGCTGGTCTGTTCCAGCTGTTCGATGGCCGTTACCAGCCGCTCGCGCGTGGTCGGCTTGATCGCGAAACCAATCGCACCCAGCTCGCGCGCCACCTGGCTGCGGTCCATCGCCGAAACCACGTGCACCGGGATATGCCGGGTATCGGGGTTGCGCTTCAGGCGCTCCAGCACGCTCAGGCCGGACACGTCCGGCAGGCCGATATCGAGCAGGATGCCGTTGGGGCGCAGTTCGCTGGCCAGGGTCAGCGCCTCTTCGGCGGTCCCGGCCACCACGCAGTCGAAGTCCAGTTCATGCGCCAGGGCCACCAGCGCTTCGGCGAAGGTGGCGTCGTCCTCGACGGCCAGGATCAAGCGGCCGGCGCGTTGGCGACGGCTGCGGTCATCGGCCACGCTGGCGGTGGCGGGCGCCACGGATGCAACGGTCGGTGCGACAGCGGTGCGCGCAGCGATCGGCGGCGCAGGCTGCGGCGCAGGCGCTATTGAGGCGGCGGCAGGCACTTCGCCCGGTTCCGAAACCGGCGCGCCCTGCAGCGGCAGTTCCAGGATGAAGCAGCTGCCGCGACCCGGTTCACTGTCGACCTGGATGCTGCCACCCATGCGCTCGGCCAGATCGCGCGAGATCGACAGGCCCAGGCCGGTGCCACCGTAGCGGCGGCGGGTGCTGCCATCGGCCTGGCGGAAGGCTTCGAAGATGACCTGCAGCTGCTCGCGGGCAATGCCGATACCGCTGTCGCAGACCTCGAAACGGATGCGTCCTTGACCGCCCGCACGCACGTGCAGGCTGACCTTGCCATGCTCGGTGAACTTCACCGCATTGGCCAGCAGGTTCTTCAGGATCTGCTGCAGGCGCTGGCTGTCGACCACCAGCTGGCTCGGCGCCAGCGCATCGGCCTCGATCTGTAGGGCCAGGCCCTTCTGCCGCGCCATCGGCTCGAAGGTCTCGCGCAGGCGCTGCAGCACGCTGTCGGTCACCACCACTTCATCGGCCAGCTCGACGTGGCCGGCCTCGATGCGCGACAGGTCCAGGATGTCGTTGATCAGCGCCAGCAGATCGTTGTTGGACGACAGGATCGCACGCGCATACTTCACCTGTTCCTCGGTGAGCGTGCCGTCCTTGTTGTCGGCCAGCAGCTTGGCCAGGATCAGCGAGCTGTTCAGCGGCGTGCGCAGCTCGTGCGACATGTTGGCCAGGAACTCGGACTTGTAGCGCGATGTCGCGGCCAGTTCGTTGCTGTTGCGCACCAGCTGGCTCTGCGCGACCAGCAGTGCCTGCTTCTGCGCCTCCAGCTCGTGGGTCCGCTCTTCCAGCTGGACGTTGCTCTGTTCCAGCTCGGCCTGCTGTTCTTCCAGATGGCTCTGCGACTGCAGCAGGCTGCGGCTCTGTTCTTCCAGTTCCTCATTGGCCACGCGCAGCTCTTCCTGCTGGGCCTGCAGCTCCTCACCCTGGCGCTGCGATTCCTCCAGCAGTACCACCAGTTGTGCGCGCAGCAGCGATGCACGCAGCGCCATGCCGATGGTCTCGGCACAGCGCTCCAGCAGCTCGACATCGAGTCGATCCTGTTCGCCGGCGCGGGTGCGTCCCAGTTCAATGATGCCCACCACCGCACCATCGCTGCTGATCGGCGCCAGGATGCGCTCGCGCACCGGCAACCGCCCCAGGCTGGTCTGCAGCTCAAGCACCGCATCATCCCCCCCATGCAGGTGGCGGATGCGTTCGTCCCGTGCCACCTGCCCGGCCACGCCCTCCTGCAATGCCAGCGACGCCGGCATACCGGACGGCAACGCCAGACCGCCGGTCAGCTGCAGTCTTCCCCCTTCCAGACGGTAGACGGCGGCGACGTCGGCCTGCAGCTGAGCCCCCAGGCTGGTTGCCGCCGCCTCGGCGATCTGCTCCGGACCCAGATCACCGCGCAGGCTCATCGCCACCGCGTTCTCGGCCTCCTGCAGCCACAGCGCGCGCATCGCGTCGCGCCGCGCCTGGATGGCGCGGGAGACGATCAGCGCGATCATCAGGAACGCACACCCGCCAATGCTGCGGTTGACGAACGAGAACGCCGAGTTGGAGCTGGCCGGGGCAACGTTGTAGCCGATGATCAACAGGATGCAGGCGACGACGGCCACGATGAACGGCGCGCGTGCACTGCGCTGGAACAGCGTGACGCCGACAGCGAGGAAGTACGCCAGCCAGACGGCGTAGCCCAGCGGAACCACCAGTTCCAACGCAATGGTCGCTGCCAGCAGTACGGCGGAGGTCATCCAGATCCAGCGGTCACGCGTAGTCGCACCAGGACGCATGCAGGTCGGTTCCAGAACACAAAGGGTGGGTGATGGTACTCCGTGTCGTATTCAGCCGCACAGGACAAATGGCACGTGTCCCGCCTCCACGCCTCCTTCACACTTGAATGCCTAGCTTCACGTCCCTCACAGGGGTAACACTTATTTTTACGTGGACGCTGCCGCCTCTACGACGTCCGTACTGACGGACCCTTCCCGCCAACTGCGACTGCTGATCGACAGCGTGCGCGACCATGCGCTGTACCTGCTTGATCCTGATGGCATCGTCTGCAGCTGGAACCCGGGCGCGGAGCGCATCAAGGGCTATTCAGCCGGTGAAGTGGTCGGCACGCACTTTGGCCGTTTCTATCTGGCTGCCGATCGCGAAGCCGGGGAACCGCAGCGCCTGCTCCGCCTCGCAGCGCAGCACGGTCACGTCGCCAGTGAAGGCTGGCGGGTGCGCCGCGATGGCTCGTCTTTCCGGGCCAGCGTGGTCATCGAGCCGGTCGTCGAAGCAGGCGAGCTGCTCGGCTTCGTCAAGATCACCCGCGACATCACCGAGCAGTGGCAGGCACAGCGGCTGCTGCGTGATGCCCAACGTGCGCTGCGCAATACCCAACAGTTCGAGACCGTCGGCCGCCTCAGCCGCGGGCTGTCGCACGAGTTCAACAATCTGTTGACCACCATCGGCAACGCCCTGGACCTGCTGTCCCTGCGCGTGAACGGTGACGATGCACGCGCCGCCGAGCTGCTTGATGCGGCGCAGACCGCGACCGATCGTGGTGCGCTGCTGACCCGCCAGCTGCTGGCCTTCAGCACCGGCCAGACCCTGATCCGCGAACCACTGGATATCAATGCGCTGATACGGCAGTGGCTGCCGGACCTGCAACGCACCTGCCCGCCCACGGTGGTGCTGGATGCCCAGCTGGCGCCCGGCCTGCCTGCGATCAACACCGATGCGCTGCAGCTGCAGACGGCGCTGGCCAATCTGGTCGCCAATGCCGCGGATGCTACCCTTGAAGGCGGCCGCATCCTGATCGGCACTGCGCTGGAACATCGCCTCGATCCGGATGCGGACTCCACGCTGCAACGTGGCTATGTCACCCTCAGCGTCTGCGATGAGGGCCACGGGATGGCGGCCGACATCGCCGAACGGGCGACCGAGCCGTTCTTCACCACCAAGGACATCGGCAAAGGCAGCGGCCTGGGCCTGAGCCAGGTGTTCGGATTCACTACCCAGAGCGGCGGCTTCGTCGACGTGTCCACCACGCCCGGTGTCGGCACCACGGTCAGCCTGCTGCTCCCCGCAATGGAGGACCCTGCCGATGACCGATGACCCGATCCGCGTATTGATGGTGGAAGACCAGACCGATCTGCGTGAAATGATCGGCCTGGCCCTGCGCGACCTCGGCATCGACGTGGCCACGACCGCCGATGCGCATGAGGCCGCCGCCCTGCTGAAGGGCGAAGCGCGTTTCGACGTGGTGTTCAGCGACGTCAGCATGCCCAACGGCATGTCCGGCATCGAACTGAGCGAGCATGTGGCGCGCGAACAGCCGCAGGCGCGGATGATCCTGTCGTCCGGTTATGCGCGCTCGCAACTGCCGCCCCTGCCGGAACAGGTGGAATTCCTGCCCAAGCCGTATCGGCTGCGCCAGTTGGTGCAGTTGTTGAAGCAGGCGTAATCCACGTTGCCCCGGCAGCAGGGCCCTGCGGTCAACCCTTCATCGCTCCCCGCTGGAACGAAGCCAGCAGTGTAGAGGCTGCCGCTGCCGGCGCCAGCCGACCGCGCGCCAGTGACCAGGTGATGCCGTAGAAGCAGGTCCAGTAGAAGTCCGCGAGCCACACTGCGGTGAAACCAACATTGAACTCTCCGGCCGCCTGACCACGCAGGAAGAAGGCCTCGAAGCGCTCGCCGATCGGCGCCCAGCGCTCCGGCAGCAGATGCAGGTCACCCTGGCGCTGCTGCTCTTCCATCATCCGCGCGAACAGCAGCGTTACCAGCTCCCAGTCCGCCAGCAGCGTGGCGGTGACTTGCTCCAGCACGTGGCGCGCGTCACCGCCCTCATCGAACCAGACCGCCGCCGCTTCCACGCGCTCGAAGCCGGCCGCGAACAGTGCCTCGTCGATCGCCTCCCGGGTGGGCGCAAACCGGTACAGGGTCGCGCGGCTGATACCGGCCCCGCGCGCGAGTTCGCTGAGGGTGCAGCGTGGATGGCTGACCAGGGTGGCCGCCAGCGCGTGGGGCAGGTCGCGGCGGGTGCGTGCTGCGGCAGGTCGCATGAAAGCGCTGAGGTGTGGGTTCGCCCTCACGCTATCATGAATCACCAATTAATAAACTGAATCAAAGATGATTCATTCGGATCACCGATGCGCTAAAACAGAGATGCGTCCGGTGCACCCGGGTCGGTGCACGGCAGGGAACGCGTCACAGGCATCGAAGGAGACAACGCCATGCTGCATCCACTACGCGATATCGCTGTGTTGTTCGACGCCAGCGACACCGGGGACCGCGTTCTCAACATCGCCGCCCATCTGGCGCAGGCACAGCAGGCCCATCTGGTCGCGGTCTCCACCGCCCAGCATCCCACCGACATCGCCAACGGCTTCGCGCGCGGTGCCGGCATCGCCGCCGCGCTCGACCACGAGGCGCGCGCGGATGCCGCCTGCACCGCGCAGCTGATGCAGAACCTGCGTGCCGTGTCCGAGCCGCTGCAGATCAGCACCGAACTGCGCATCGTCTCGGACTATCTGGGCGGCGCCGACCTGGCCCTGCAGTCGCTGTACTGCGACCTGATCATCGCCGGCTATCCGCGTACTCCCGGCGCCCCTTCTGGCTGGCACCCGCTGGGAACGCTGCGCCAGACCGGCGTGCCGATGCTGCTGGTACCACCACATTGGCAAGGCGACCAGGTCGGCCATCGCATCGTGGTGGCCTGGAACGCCAGCAAGCAGGCACGTCGTGCGGTAGCCGATGCGTTGCCGCTGCTGGCACGTGCGAAAGCGGTGCACCTGCTGATGGTCGACACGCCCAAGGCCGAGGCCACACCTGGCGCCGAGATGGCCCAGCACCTGGCGCGGCACGGCGTCGAAGTAGAGATCCAGGCGATCAGTTCAAGCCAGGGCGGCGTTGCCGCGACCATCCGCCAGCACGTGCTCGATGCCGACGCCGACCTGCTGGTGCTGGGCCCCTACAGCCGCAGCCGGGTGGTCGAGCGTGTGCTCGGCGGGGTCACCGAGGATCTGCTGGCCGAAGTACCGGCGCCCTTGTTCGTGTCGCACTAGTACCGCCCTGCCCTGCCCGGCGATAGCCGGTCAGCGACTGCCCGGCGTGCCGCCGGAAGTAGCGGCACAGGTAGGATGCATCCTCGAAGCACAGTCGCTCGGCGATACGACCGATCGGCAATTCGCTGTAGGTCAGCAGCGCCTTGATTTCCAGCACCACCTGGCGATCAATCAACGCCTTTGGCGTTTCGTCGAAGCACTCGCGGGTCAGCTGCGAAAGATAGAACGGGGTGATGCACAGCGCGTCGGCATAGGACTGCACGTCGCGCTGGCGCGTGCTGCGCTCACCGACCAGTTCCCAGAAATTCCAGGCCAAGCGCTCGCGTCGGCTGACCTGCGCCACGGCCACACTGCGCGCCGGCAACAGCGTTGCGAATTTGAGGAAGAACGTCTGCAGCAGGTTGCGCAGCATCACGTGACGATAGCGGCCGCCATTGTGCTGCGCATCCATCAACTGCTGCAGCCAGCCCTGCAGCAGCGGCACGTCCAGCGGCGACGGCACGCAGTGGGGCTGATCGTGCAGGAACTTGAACAGTGCATTGGGAAGCACATAGGCCACTTCCGATGCCAGCGCCTTGGGCATCAGGCAGACCACCGCCAGAAAGCCGCGTGAGCGCTGCCGCAGCAGCGCCAGCGTGTCCTCTGCCAGCACCAGCACATCGTGCCGCTGCACCGCTACCTCGCGGAAGTTCAGTGCAAAGCGTGCGCGCCCCGATACGCATACCAGCACCGCCAGATAAGCGTGGCCGAACGACAGCGGGACGCCCTGCCCTTCGGCCAGCGTACTGACCTCCAAGCGCATGGATTCGTCCTGGTCCAGGAGCTGGGGTACGCGATCCATCGGCCGATCCGGCTGTATTCCGGGCCCCAGCATACCCGGGCTCGGCCACCCGTTGTGAAAAGTACCGAAACCATCAAGGTCCCGCTCCGGGCCGATCGCGCCTGGCGACCTAGCCTGTGCACTCTCTTTGTTCCCGTGGAATTGACATGCAGCTGCACACCGAACGCTTGATCCTTCGCCCCTGGCGCGACACCGACGCTGCCGATCTGTACGAGTACGCCCGCGACCCGCGCGTGGGCCCCATCGCCGGCTGGCCGGTGCACACCAGCGTTGAGGAAAGTACCGAAATCATCCGCACCGTCTTCAACCGGCCAGAGGTCTACGCGCTGCAGAGCCGCGAGGACGGCCACGCGATCGGCTGTGTCGGCATCCTGATCGGCACCGACAGCAACTTCGAGATCAGCGATCGAGAGGGTGAGATCGCCTACTGGATCGGCGTTCCGTACTGGGGCCGCGGACTGGTGCCCGAAGCGGCGCGCGAAGTGATGCGGCACGCCTTCATGCAGCTGGAACTGGACGCACTGTGGTGCGGCTACTTCGCTGACAACCTGCAATCGCTCAGCGCACAGAGTAAATGCGGTTTCCAGCATCACCATACCGAAGTGAACAAGTTCAACAGCTTCCTCGGCGACTACCGCACAGAGCACATCAGCCGCATCACCCGCGAGCAATGGTTTGCCCTGCAGGCCACCTTGCCAGCATGAGCGGAGTTCAGGCCGACGTGCGCTGCATGAACAGAAGTTCCGGCGTCGAGGACGCATCAACCTGCTGGAAACCGAGGTCGCGATACAGGGTCACGGCGGCGGTGTTGTCACGATAGACGCGCAACGTGAGGCGCTGCACACCGTCTTCGCGCATGGCCTGTGCACTCAAGGCGTGCATGAGCAGCCGGCCAAGGCCGCGCCCGCGTGCCAGGGGGGAAACAATGATGCGACCCAGGTGCGCGGTGCCGGCGTCGGTCATCCAGTACTGGCCAAAGCCCAGGCACTGGCCCTGCTCGTCCAGCAGCGCCCAGCCCGGCCTCGGCCCGAGTTCGAGCACCTGCGCGAACCGTTCCTGCGGCAAGGGAAACGGCACGCCGGGGCCCGCCCAGCGCTGGGTGGCCTCGGCGGAATCAAGCCAATCGGCAATGGTGGCGTAGTGGGAAGGCTGGACGGCGCAAAGGCTTGGTTTCATGACCCGCATGGTGCGTCATTCGTGACGATTAGACACGCTGCGTGGCGACACTTGAGTTTTGTCATAGGACAATAAACAATTCTAGGCGTCCAGCCCATTCCCCCTTCGGGAGATCCCATGTTCAAAGGCCTCAGCGCGTTTCCACTGACCCCGCTCTCTGAAGCCGGCATCGACTTTCGTGCGTTTGCCGGACTGATCGAGCGCCTGGCCGATTCCGATGTTGATTCGATGGGCGTGCTTGGCTCCACTGGCAGCTACGCCTATCTGGAGAAGCACGAGCGCAAGCGCGTGCTGCGCGAAGCGCTCGCGTACGCCGGGGGTGTTCCGGTGATCGCCGGCATCGGTGCATTGCGTACCCGCGATGTGCTGGAACTGGCGCTGGACGCCGAGAATGCAGGTGCTGCAGGCCTGCTGCTCGCCCCCGTGTCCTACCAGCCCCTGAAGGATCACGAGGTGCAAGCGCTGTTCGAAACAGTATGCGCAGCGGTGCGCACGCCGATCTGCGTCTACGACAATCCGGGCACCACGCATTTCCGCTTTACCGATGCACTGCATGGCCGGATCGCCGCGCTGCCCAACATCGCTTCGATCAAGATTCCGCGCCTCGCTGATGATCCGGCCGATGCGGCCGCCCGCGTTGCTGCACTCCGTGCGTGCGTTCCCGCACATGTGACGCTGGGCGTCAGTGGTGACGCCTCGGCGGTGCGTGGACTGCTGGCGGGGTGCGATGGCTGGTATTCGGTAACCGCCGGGCTTTTCCCCGAGGTAGCGCTGCAGATCATGCGGGCCGTGGGGAGTGGCGATGAAGAGGGTGCTATTGCCCTGTCTGCGCGGCTGGCGCCGCTGTGGTCCCTGTATGACCGGTTCGGCGGGATTCGCGTCATGGCCTGCGCGGCGGCGCTGCTGGGGCTGTGCGGCGAGGACTGCCTGCCGTTGCCATTGCAGGGGCTGCGTGGTGGCGAGCGCGAGGAGGTGGCGGCGGTGCTGGGCGGACTGGGGTTGTTGTAGAACCCCGGAGTGCGGCTGCCAGGCGCCTGCGGAAAATGGTGACCCCGGCCCGATTCGAACGGGCGACCTTCCCCTTAGGAGGGGGACGCTCTATCCAGCTGAGCTACGGGGCCATTGGCAGCGGGAAAGGATACCTCGTCTGGCTGAATGGACCAAGCGCGGGGCGTTCTGCAGGACGCCCAGCATCAGTATTCTGTGCGCATCTACCCGCTGCACTTATACCGTCGCCGCATGATGACCTTCTGGGAGAGACTGTCTGCACTCGGCGACAGCCGCGCCTTGTTTCCGCTTGCCACTGTACTCGCCTTGTTCCTGCCAACCTCCCACCGCCACCTGCTATGGCGCTGGGCCGTGGCCATCACGGTGGTCGCCGCGACCACTCTGGCCAGCAAGATCGCCTTCATGGGCTGGGGTTTCGGGTTGGAGCATCTGGATTTCACCGGCATCTCCGGGCATGCCGCCATGTCCAGCGTGCTCTATCCCGTGACCTTATGGCTGCTGGCCAGCGGCCGCAACCGACACTTGCGGGTCTGGGCCGTCGCTGGCGCGGGGCTTGCAGTCGCGATCGGATACTCTCGACTGCCTTTGCGGGCTCATTCCCCCTCCGAGATCATCATAGGATTCAGCCTCGGCCTGGCCGCGTCGGCTTGGGTGCTGCGTCACGGACAGACGCTGGGCAACATCCTGGCGGTGCATGGCCGCGCCGCGTTGCTGGCCATTGCCGCCGCCATGACCACGCCGATATTGCTCGCAGATTTACACACTCATGACCTCGTGAAGGCAACTGCGAAGACACTGTCCGGCCGCGCGCAGGCATTCGAGCGCCAGAATCTACGCGGCCATTTGTCGCCAGACAGAAGCCATCACTAGACACTAAGTTTTCACAAATCTTGACAGCAAGGGTTCATCCTCAGAATATGTGAAAGGAATTTTCCCTGACGGAGCAGGCCTCCCATGTTCAAGAAGACGATCGCAGTTGTGGCACTGGCGGCCCTGTCCGCCTCCCCGATGATGAGTTTCGCGCAGGAAGCGCAGGCTACGGCCGGCTCTGGAGCTACCGCGACTGAAGTCGCAGGCGCAGAAGCTGCAGGTATCTCGTCGGCTGCCGTGGTCGGTACCACTGTGATTGCAGTCGCGGCGGCGGCTGTTGCTTACAGCATCGGCGGCGACAGCACCAGCGGAAGCAATGACGGCGGTAACGGCACCGATCCCGGCGGCCCGGGCCCTGGCGGCCCCGGCACCGGCGGTACGGGCGGCACCGGCGGTACGGGCGGCACCGGCGGTACTGGCGGCACCGGCGGCTGATCAGCGCACCGCGTACCACTCAGGCCCTCGCCGGGCGCGGCCCGGCGGGGGTTTTTTATGCCTGCCAGACTCTCATTCCCATGAACAACATCACCCCTCGCCTTCTTGCCGCTGCGCTGACCGCAGTGGCACTGTCCAGCTGTGCGCTTGCGCCGGGACAGCACCTGCGCCGCAGCGACGTCGCCGTTGACCGCAAGAGCGGCGATGGTCAGCTGGAAATCGTCACCATCACGCCGAAGCTGATCGCGCAGGAGAACGCCGCGCGAACGCAGAATTCACTCCCAGCTGCACTGTTCGATTACCAGCCTGCACCGTACACGGTCGGCGCCGGCGACATTCTCTATGTCACCGTATGGGATCACCCGGAACTGACCGTGCCGGCCGGCCCCCAGCAACAGGGTGCTCTGGCAGGGCGCCTTGTGCAAAGTGACGGCACGATGTTCTACCCATACATCGGCAAGGTCACAGCCTCAGGCAAGACGCCGATGCAGCTCCGCGAGGAGATCAGCACCCGCTTGGCCAAGTACGTGGAATCGCCGCAAGTGGACGTATCCGTCCTCACCTATGGCAGCCAGCGGGTCTGGGTGACAGGCGCTGCCCAGCGATCCTCGCCGATTGCTCTGGGCACCTCGCCGCTGACGCTGGCGGATGCGATCAGCCAATCTGGACTGGACAACCAGCAAGCCGACTTGTCGGGCATCCAGCTCAGCCGCGAAGGCATCACCTACACGATCAACCTGGAAACCCTGGCCCGCGAGTTTGGCGGCCGCCAGTTGCTCCTCAAGGATGGCGACTCCATCTTCGTACCCTACCTTGATCGCAAAGAGATCTTCGTGGTGGGCGAAGTCAATCAGCCCGGCGCCTACAGCTTCCGCACCGGCGATGTCTCGCTGAACCAGGCACTCGGCCGTGCTCGCGGCCTGCTTCAACAGACCGCAAACGGCAACGCCGTGTATGTCATCCGCGGCAGCACGGATCTGCAGCAGGAACCCTCGATGGTCTATCAGCTGGAGGCGCGCTCGCCCACCGCATTCGCGGCCGGCAGCCAATTCCACCTGCAGCCGGGCGACGTGGTATTCGTCGGCGCCGCCGGTGTCAGCCGCTGGAACCGCTTCGTGAACCAGCTGCTGCCCTTTACCAACATCCTGTACAACGCAGCGCGTACCGGAACCGAAATCAGGGACAACTGACATGGCGCGCATGGATGCGCCGCGCCATCGATCGGCAAGGTGCACGATTGGCGCGCTGCTGCTGGTCTTCGCGGCCGCTCTGCTGCTCGGCGGCTGCACTACCGGCAGCCGTTCAACCGCCGACACCTTTCGCCTGATCACCCACCGCCCTGTGCAGGCAAGCGTCGATGGCGTAGCCAGTAACCGCTTCCCACAGATGCAGGTGCAGACACCGGATATTGTAGCGGTCGCGGTGCTGGGCTATGTCGATGGAGGTCGTCAGCAGTGGTTTGCGGGTTCGCACGCGGTCTTCGAAATGGATCGCCACGGCCTGCTTCTGGGTGGCAGCGGCCTTGGACAACAATGGAGTGCCCGCATCAATGGCCCTTCGCCCTTCGACGATCTGCGCGCCGTGACCGCGCCAGTTACCGTGCAGCGCCGCTATGACTGGGTGCCCGCCTACCAGATCGACGTAGCCGTTACTGGCACATTGGTGCGCGGCGCGCTGGAGCAGGTGGACATCCTTGGCACGCGCCGAACGCTCCAGCGGTTCGAAGAAACGTTGCGGGGCGGTGGCATGGGCGGACGCAATGTGTATTGGGCTGACCCGACCACTGGCTTCATCTGGAAAAGCCGCCAGCACCTGGCACCCGGATACGTAGCAGAGCTGACCCAGCTCAAACCTTATCGTCCGGCCGAGGACTGACTAATGACGCGCAGATTTTCCGGCGCGGCGCTCCTTGCCGCGCTGCTTGCAACTGGGTGCATACACGCCGCCCAGATCCGCATCGAAGGCGCCGCTGAGAAGGCCGACGCGCACCACCTACCCGCCGGCTCACGACTTGCCGACGCCTTGCTACTGGCACACCCACACGCCGATGCCTACCTGCTTGGCATCAGCTTCGAGCGCCCCCTGGCCCTGCAGAACCAAGTGCGCCTGCGCGCGGGGCTGCAGTATGGTGCTGGAAAGCTGGCAGAAACCGACGCCCCACAGGTAATGGCGCTTGCACGGGCCCTACAGGACTGGCTGGATGCACACCCAGCAACTGGCAGACTCTCCATTGCCAGCGCGGCACGCCTGATCCAGGTACAACCCCTGAAGAATCCGGTGCTGGTCGATGGCGATACATTGCGATTCCCACTGCGGCCCCGCACAATCACCGTCATGGGCGCGGTTGAACAGGCATGCTCTCTACCGCACACTCCGCAGCGCGACGCCCGGGACTACTTGCGCGACTGTCAACCGAGTGTGCTGGCCGACCACAACGACATCTATGTGATCCAGCCCGACGGAAGGATCCAGCGGGTGGGCATTGCCCTTTGGAACCGCGGCGATCCCCAGTCGATCGCCGCCGGAGGCACGCTGTATGTCCCAGTGCGCAAACACCTCCTCAAAGACATCGATCCGTTGTTCAACAGCGATTTCGCTGCGTTCATCGCCACCCAGCCTGTCAGCCCGTGAAAATCCGCCCTTACCCGAGCGCGCGCCTGGCGCGACCTGCCCATTTCGCGCTGAGCGCACTCGCCCTGTCGCTGTCCTGCGCCCTTCATGCACAGGAAGCGCCGCCACCTACTGCCAATGAGTGGGGCGGCATCGGTTTGCTGCAGACACCGACGGCGCGCATGGGCAACGATGGCGACCTGAGTTTCACCGCGTCCTACAACGCTCCGTACGCGCGATACAACGTCACGCTGCAGCCGTTCCCGTGGCTGGAAACGTCCTTCCGCTACATCAACGTCAACAACATTCTGTATGGCAGGAGCGTGGCGGGCGATCAGCACTACAAGGACAAATCCATTGATTTCAAGGTGCGGCTCTTGGAAGAATCGCGACTGCTGCCAGAAGTAGCATTTGGCGTACGCGACCTTGGGGGCACGGGATTCTTCTCCAGCGAATATGTTGTCGCCAACAAGCATTTTGGGCCGATCGATGCATCGCTTGGCCTTGCCACTGGCTACATCGGCAACCGAGGAGATTTCTCCAATCCCCTTGGAGCGCTCGATGACCGCTTCAAGGACCGACGCCCGATCGCAAGCAGCGACATCGCACAGGCAGGCAAGTTCGGCCTGAGCAACATGTTCAAGGGCCCCGTGGGCGTCTTTGGCGGCATCACGTACCAGACGCCGATGGATGAACTTGTGCTCAAGGTCGAATACGACGGCAACGACTATCGTCGGGAGCCCCGCAACAACAACCTGCGCCAACGTACCCCCATCAACCTGGGCATCGTGTATATGCCCAGCCGGAACATCGAACTGACAGCAGCATGGGAGCGCGGTGACGCCGCAATGTTCTCGCTGACGCTACGGGGCAATCCCGGCAATACCGCCGCAGCCCCGAAGCCGTTCGACCCGCCGCCGCAGCGATTGCTGCCTCCTGTCGGCGCTGATGGCGAGCGCGACGCAGCCATGAACAGACGTTGCATCGGCGCGAGCAGCACTCCTCCCGACTGGGCATCGGTGAGCGCCGAACTGCAGCGAAACGCCGGATTCCGCGTCGATCGAATTTCGCGCCGCGGTCACGAGCTGTACGTCGACGGTTATCCGAATCGCTTCCTGCACGCGTCAAAGTCATTGGGCAGGGCGACACGCATTCTTTCCAATGCGACGGGAGATGACTACGACTGGTTCACCTTGCGTACCATCCGCGTGGGCATTCCCATCGCGGATCTTTCGGTCAGCCGAGAAGCCTTCGCAGGCTATCTGGACGGAACGGTAAGCGAAGACGCCCTGCGGCGCAGTACCGAGCTGCAGCTGCCCGACACACGCGCACGCGAAACACTGTACGAGCCTAAGCGCCGGCCTTTCGGTGGCGGTTTCAACATCGGCTACCGGCAGAACCTTGGTGGCCCTGATGGCTTCATCCTGTACCAGGTTGCCGCCAACTATTCGGGGAGCCTGTTCCTGCGCGACAACATCTGGCTGACCACCACTGTCAGTGCCGACATCACCAACAACTACCACAAGTTCAAGTACAACGCACCCAGTCGCCTGCCACGCGTTCGCACAGACATCCGTCAGTACCTCACCACATCCGATGTGATGCTACCCAATCTGCAGGCCAACATTGCTGGCAGACTGACGCCGGATCTCTATGGCATCGCATATGCCGGATATCTGGAGTGGATGTATGCCGGTGTTGGCGGCGAACTACTCTATCGCCCTGCCGGCGAGCGCTGGGCAATCGGAGCCAATCTCAATCGGGTACAGCAGCGCGACTATGATCAGCACTGGGGCTTGCGAAACTACCGGATCACCACCGGCCATGCCACGCTCTACTACGCTTTCGACGCCCGCGAACGCATCATAGGCTCCCTTTCGGTTGGTCAGTATTTGGCTGGTGACAAGGGCGCGACCTTGGACTTGGCCCGCGTGTTCGACAACGGCGTAACCATGGGCGCTTATGCAACCAAGACCAACGTATCGGCACGCGATTTCGGCGAAGGCAGCTTCGACAAGGGCATCTACTTCAGCATCCCACTGGACGGCTTCCTGCCTCGCTCCACGCGTGGCCGCGCAGCGTTTAACTGGAATCCACTGATCCGTGACGGCGGAGCAATGCTGGGCCGGAAGTATGGGCTGTATGGCCTGACCGGCGATCAGGATGAGCGCTTCTTCTACGACAATCTGCGCGCCATCAGCGAATGACCATCCGGTACGACGTCTCTCAGATGAGATCACGTCCGTACGTGATATGAACCGTGCGCTGACGCAGAGTGGTTCTGCCCAGCGCCGCTGAAGGGGGGGCGGCGGCAGTCATGCCATCAACGGACATCACTCGTTGGCGGCACTTGACGACGCGGATAGCAACGTTTCGTACTTGGCCAGGATGAAGTCCCAAGTGAACTCCGCCGAGAATCTGGCCTTGCTTTCCTGGCTCAGCCTGTCCCGCTCGGAAGGCTTTTCAAGAACTGTCGAGATATGGCCACTCAGCTCTTCAACATCATTGAAGTAGAGAGCCCCACTCCCCGCAACCCATCTGTTGAATCTATTGTCGTGAGCGAGGATTGCGTTGCCCGCACCCATTGCCTCCACCAATGAGGGATTGGTACCGCCTACTTGGTGGCCGTGCAGGTAGAACGAAGAGAAGTAACGAAGCGCCTGCACCACATTTTTGTCATAGACCGCTCCAACGAAGCGGACCTCCGAACTTGCAGCTGCAATCACCGAGCGATGGTACGCAGAGCCGTGGTCATACTTCCCGAGCACGATCAGCGGCATGCCACGCCGGGCCCGCGAGTAGGCCTGGACGATCTCAAGCAACGAGTTCTCTGGCTCTGGCCGAGCAATTACGGTAGCGAATTGGTGAGGTACAACATTGAACGGATCCAGCAGAGAACGATCCGCCTCCACTACCTCCTTGGCACCATAGGCAATGGTTGTGATCTTCTTCGCCGGCGCCCGCGTCTGCAGGTGCGTGGCGATTTCCGGATGATCCGCTACGAGCGCGTGGCATATATGGCAGCCGGCGCGTTCGTTGAGCCATAGCCACGACTTCGCCATGATTCCCCACTTGGCGCGAGACCATTCGATGCCGTCCATGTTCATAACGGTCCTGACACCGCGCGCGCGCAGAATCGCGGCGAAAGACGCTGTGTTGTAGCCAAGAATCAGGCAGAGATCGTTCTTGAACTCCGACGCGTGAATCGTAGAACGCAGATCGAACTTCACCGTAGCCAGCGCACCATCACCGGAAACGGGAATGTTCACAAGCTCAACGCCTTCCCAACTGCCGTTGTACGACTGCCCAGCACCTTCCTTCTGGCAGTACACCACAACCCGCCAGCCGCGATCGACGAGATACTTTGATAGGTGTTCGGCAAACGTCTCAAACCCGCCATGCGTGGCAGGCACGCCACGAATGCCAAGAATCCGTAACGTCTTCATACGCTTGCTCTCCGCACCATAGACGTCGCCACGGAATATCGCCTGATTGCAAAAGACTCTTTCAGACCAGGCATGCTACTTCTCTCTCCAAGCAATACAGCAACAATCACCAGAACATCACGAAAGCCCGCCAGCACCACATTTCCGGGACGATGCCTTCCCAATCGCCACTTCATCAGGAAGCGATTTCTTACACCCAGCAGATCAGGAATCACCTTACCCCTTTGAAAACCCCGGACCGAACGGACATGACCGAACCCCGGAAGCATCACCGACCGGCTACCGACGCCGACCTTGCTCGCGCGCACACAGAGTTCCGCGTCTTCACGATACGCAAGGAAGGTATCGTCGAAGAAATATCCCGTGGCGCTAACGATCGCGTCAAACCCTCTGGCCGAAACAAGCATGCAGGCGCCGGTAACGCCGCAGACGTCGGACACAGATCCATCGAGCCGAGGCAGCGGCCGGCCCTGATCGATATCAAAGTGTCGACCAGAGCGGGACCATGCAATTCCAAGACTATCGACCAGCGCAACCGAACTTGAATCGTCATCAATCCGCGCAAGTGCGGGGCCATACAGGCAATTCTCAGCCTGCCCTTCAACTACAGCCGACAACGCCGAAATCGCACCCGGGTCCAAAAGAACATCCGGATTGAGCACCAGTACACGCGCTGCGCCAGCCGAGAATGCCCGTTTCAGCAACCTGTTGTGCCCGGAAGCAAATCCCAGATTGTCGAAGCGATGTTCAACATTAACCGACTGACCGAGACCAACGTCGTCGATCATCGCCAACACGGAGTCAAGGAGCGCAGATCTTCCGGAAATCAGAATCCATAGCTTCCCGAATTCATTCCGGACCGCCGCGAGAGAATGCAGCGTTCGCTGCAGATCGGGCAGGCTCGGCCTGAATACAACGAGTGAGATATCAATCATACGATCCCTGAGCAATTAGCTGTGCAACCCTGCTAGCCCGTGACTTCCAGGAGTTTCTGGCCACGAAATCCAATCGCCAGCCGGTGGAGATGGACATGGAATTGTTCCAATCGCCTATCGCGCCAGGGTCGCTTCCGATGCCGTGGAGAAAGGCCATCGAGTCGTCAATACCATTGGGCCAGAGAAGGCGCGGACAAACCACCTTGATACCGAGCGAGAGCAGCTGGTAGACCTTCATCAGATCCTGGCTGAGCGTGTAGTCGGTGACAACATGCGGAACAAGGCCCACGGTCCTGGCACCAGTCATCGTGGCGAGCTCTTCCGATGACAACCAGCCAAATGTCCTGACCGGTCGATTGGCTGAAATCGATGCTTCCAGAATACCGAGTATCGCTGGATCCGTGCCCGGTGCCCCGATCACGATGTCATCGAACGGCCACTCGAGAAGCGCAGAACGAAGGAGCTCCAGATCTGTCCGGCCCTTGAACAGATGGCCAAGGACAATAAGTCGCCTGCGGTCATCGCCGCCCGCCGGCAAGCAGGCCAAGTTGCAATCGACGCCATTGGGAACTATCGACTCCGGACCCAGTCCCAGCCTCGCCGCCATATAGGGCGTATTGCAGGTGACCGTCAATCCCCTCGCCCCGCCCTTCCGGATACGAGAGTAAGTCATGGACGCCAGGAGCCTGTGCCAGAGATTGATATCCGGCGCTATCGACCAGTCGTCATAGAAGTCGGCCCAGACCACGTCTTCCCGAGACCAGCCCTGGAACACCGGAGACAATACTGCAACATTTCCGGCACCGGCTCGGGGCTTCGGATACCAGCGCCCCCTGTTCTCGTTGCGCTCCGAAGTCTCGCCCCGACCGTGAAACTGATGAGCTACTGGCCTCGCAACCACGTTCAGCAAAGACAACTCATGCACCAGACGCGCAGGCCGAGTCTCAACCTTCCGACATGGGGACTGGATTGCCCATGCAATCGAATCAATATGTGCATCCATTACCTGTATCCCATTCCACGACTGCAAGCGCGCCACGCAAATACATAGAAGATTGCGGCAGCAACCGGGAAGGTACTGGCACCAGCCAAGCCGGCCACCTGCGCCATGATTGCCCAGCATACGAAGAAGCCGTAGATGCAGGCAGCTACCGCCTTCGCATCACCGTCCGACTCCTTGACTGCGGTCGAGAATCTGCCAGCCACCGCACACAAGGCGAGAATCAGCAAGAAGCTACTGAAGAAGGTACCGAAGTACCAGAAGTTCGCATATCCCTCGCCCATCAACGTGGGTGGTGTGCCGCCACCAATGAAATTCTTGCCGGAAAGCTCCTTGATTTCGCGATCAAGCGAAAGCTGCTCGCCAGGCAACGCTGAGATAAACAGCGTGAAATAGGTCTCACCAAATTTGAGGTTCATCTGGCCCGAATCAATCAGGTGCTTGGTCAGCACTGCATTGCTTGGAACAACGCCTGCATAGTGGGTCAGGGCCGTCAGTGCCACGCCGACATAGTTCCCGGCAGCCAGATCCTCGCTGTACTCAGCGTAATCGTAGAACGCCTCTTGACTGACCACGCGATATCCGCCAATTGCGGCCACCATGAGAACTAGGGCGATGCCACCTGCCAGGACCCTCATGCCGGTGAGCTTGTAGAGTCCATACGCCCATGCCGCCAGCGCGATGGGACAGATCAGATACAGCAACGGGCTGCGGTTTGCCAAGCCAACGATGATAAGGAAGGCAATCCCTGCACTCAACCAGCCAAAGCGCCTTCTCAGTGCAACCAGCAGGGAAGATGCGGGGATGCTCATGTACGCCATGAGACGCAGATAGCCGGTTCCGGAAACCGCCGCGTCGACTCGTCCCTGCTCGACGTCCCCACCAAGGAAAGGTACGCCCTGGATAGCGAAGAACACCAAGGCAGACACGACGCTGGCAGCAAGGGTCAACCAGCAGAGCATCGACAGGCGCCGTGGCAGGATCCATATAGGGCGGCCACCGGGACGAAGCTGCTTTGCCACAATCAGTCCTGCCAGCACACCGCAAACCTGCAGCCCCCACAGGAAGAGATACTCCAAGTAGTCATCACCTACCAGGAGATGAGCCGCGAGCGAGCCGACTACAATAGAAATGATGCCGATCGAGGCAGGAGTTAGCGGGTACGGAAGCCCATAGTTGCGACGGCCCTGCACGGAAAAGCACAGCAGCGCGGCAAGCACCGTTACCAAAAGATGCAGGGCAATGAGATAAGGCTTGTCCGTTTCAAACATAACCCTTACACCTTTCCTGCATCATTCTTCATCTGCCGCCCTCTGAGAACCAGGTAGAAGGCGAGCGAGGCATACTCCGCGGCGAGAATTCCGACCACGGCAGACAGCGCACTGCTGAGGAAAGCCGAAACCACGGCTACACCAACCACCGCGCCCAACAAAGCTGGAAGGGTGGGCACCCAGAGTGACACATGAAGTCGGAGCCACGTGGACAGCTGCGGGTTCATCCACAGAGGAACCAGGACCGGTGCGAAGAACGCCAGCACCATCAGCACTCTCCCATCGACCGGGACTGGCAGGCCAGAGATTTTTACTGCGGCATAGCCCAGCCAGATGGCAACGGCGCATGCCGCTCCCATCGCGACCGTCGACCTGAAGTCCCCCCCCGGGCGGGCATCCTGTGCCCTACGAAGGAACAGCAGTGGCGCCGACAGTACCGAGATGCTGCTGAGGAGCAGAATGGGATAACTGGCAAGAGCAAGGAACCCTGCAGCCTCATAGTTGCCTGCAGCACCCAACATGAAGACTGGAAGTCTCCACACCACCGCTGCGCAGATCGTGGTCACCATGAAGGGCGCCGCCGACCTAAGCAACTTGAGCGTATCGCCTAAAGCGAACGCTACGAGCCCAAGCCTGCGCCCCAGGAGAGTGGTGAGGCAGCCAAGTAGACATGTCGCAGGATAGATCCAGACGTGGTCAGCGAGACTGCCACCTAGCGACAGCAGCGACAGCAGGAAGAGCCCTCCACCAACAAGCTTCTCCCGCAGAAGCGCCGCGACTTCACCAGAGCCTTCAATCCTCAGCGAAATCCTGACGGCAGAGCAGTACGCCATAGCCGCTGCGGCTAGCGAGCAGGTCAGTACCAGCACAAGACCCGATCCGCCTCCCGCCAATGCACCAGCCTGCGGCGCGACGAGTGCGACCACCGCGGCAATCGATACGCAGACTCTCAACACAATCAGCGCAGAGAGAGTCTGGCCCGGGCTGGCGACTTCATCCGCGCCGGCAAGCAGCCACGTCGCAGCGGAATCCATTCCAGAGTCTGAGAGCAGCGAGGCGGTAGCCAGCGCAGTCACAACGATGGAAATCCGGCCAAATGCGTCATCCGTAAGCAGAATCGATGCCACAAGGAGGGCCAAGATTGGCACCCCCCGGGCAAGCGTCATCATCCCGCCGTAGACGAAACGATGTCTGCGGATGGAACTCCAAGCGGTTCGAGTTTTCATCCCTTCACAATCCCGAACTGCAGCTGCCAGGTGATTCGGCGAGATGATCGACGTCGATACCAAACAGCAGTGCCGAAAACCTTCTCAGGAACTGGAAAGCCTGAATCTGCGGACCCATCAGTTGGCGTTCGACTTGTACTCGTAGTAGCCATAGCTGTAGTAGCCAACCGCGCGCTTCTCAACGGCATTGAAGATTGCGCCCTTCAGCTTTACCCCATTCTGTTCAAAGCGGCGACGCGCCAACTCAAGCTCCTTCTTCTGGTTGAGCCCAAAGCGGGCAACCAGAAGCGAAGTCCCCGCGTGATGCGCCATGATCGCAGCGTCGGTCACGGCGAGGATAGGCGGCGTATCGATGATGACGATGTCGTACGCACCAGAAACCCCTGCAATGAACCGGGTAAAGTTCTCGTGCATCAAGAGTTCTGATGGGTTTGGCGGAACATTGCCCCGAGGAATGAAGTCAAGTCCGTCAACCCCCTCGATCGGGCGAATGACATCGGAAAGCTCAGCGCGCCCCACGAGCAAATCCGGAAGGCCTGGCGCCTGCGTTACGCCAAATGCACGATGGAGGGTTCCCTTGCGCATGTCAGCATCGACGACAAGCACCCGTTGGCCAGTCTGGGCGATGACCGCCGCAAGGTTTGACGAAACGAAGGTCTTGCCCGCCTTGGGGCTTGCACCGGAGATCAGCAAGACGTTGTTCTTCGCCTCGAGCCTCGCAAAGTGAAGACTCGTTCTGAGACTCCTCATGGCCTCAATGGCGAGATCTGCAGGTTCACGGATGGAGAGAAGATGCATCCTCCCATCTCCCTTGAAGTTGCCTCGAACGGAGTCGTTCCGCTGACTGACGCTCACCGGGATCGAGGCGTACACCGGCAGGCCGATATCCTCGATCTCAGCCGGATCCTCCACTCCCCGGCGCAGGAACTGACGCAGAATCACGAATGCAACAGAAAGCGCAAGACCAAGGACCAGGCCGATAAGGACCAGAAGCCCACGACGAGGCTTTACCGGCGTGGTTGCATCAACGTCGGACGGATCGACGATTCGGACGTTGCCTACGGTACCTGCCTTGGCAACATCCAGTTGCTGCGCCTGGTTCAGCATGGCCGTATACATCTCATTGCTGACCTGCAGGTCACGCGTGAGACGAAGAAGCTCCTGCTGTGCCTCCGGCAATTGCTTGACCTGCCCCTGGAAGCCTGCCTTGCGCGATTCCAGATCGCCAATCTGCTTCATGAGCGATTGGTAGGCAGGGTGATCCTTCGTGAACTTCCGATCCATCTCAGCCCGCTCGAGGCGAAGCTGTTGAATGCTGGTCTCGACCGCCACTTCCTGCTCGAGAAGTCCTTTGGTCTGCAACGTCAGATCCACGGAATTGGCACGGGTCTGGTAGGCGCTCAGGGACTTCTGCGCGGCATCCACCTGCTGACGGATGACGGGCAACTGTTTGTTGACGAACTCAAGCTGCGCGGAAGCCTCGGCAGAGTTCCTGTCGACATTCTGTCGCACATAAGCTTGCGCAACTTCCTGCAAGAACGATCGGGCAAGCCCAGGATCTGCATTATCGTAGGCAAGCTTCAGGATACCGGAATCCTTCCCGGCCTCGCCGATCATCAATGCCTCCTGAAGATCACCGACCACGGCCTGCAACCGATGCTTGACCACGGAGAAGCGCGCACCCGGCACGGCACGCAACTGCTCGACCTGCATCAGGACGCCATGCTCATTCAGCGTGTCGCCAACGCGCCCGGCAATGAGAACATCTCCATCGTCATCAAGCAGAGTGAAGGCCCCCTCTTCACCTGCGACCAGTGTCAGCTCCTTTGCAACGAGCTTGTCTGGAACCTCAAGCCGGTAGATCTTCAGATCTTCACCACCCCAGCCATAGCTGGACATGCCCAGTACGGTGGAGGCAAGCGTTTCGGGCTCATCCGCTTCGTGACGACGTGCAAGGTAGCCGCCGACAACTGGGAACCTGCGCGGCTTGACCTCGACTTGCAGACCAAGCTTCTGAACTGCAGTTCCAATGACGGTGCGTGAGCGCAGCAGCGCGATTTCCGTCGTGGATTCAGCAGTCCCCATGCCTAGAGATTGGCTCAGGTCGTTGAGGCCCGGAATCGAGGGAGCCTTCGGCTCAACCTGGACAATTGCGTCGGCGCGATAGATCGGAGTTGCTAGCAATGCATATGCCGCTGTCACCACAACGAGCGAGCATGTGATCCCAGCGATCCACCACTTATTGTCAAGCAGCGTGCCAAGCATCTGCCGAAGATCAAAATCCTCACCTTCTTCAGGGCGCGAGCTGCGCGTATCACTAGTCATATTCAGTTCTGATCGTTAGAAGCAAAAGTCAAATGATGTGAAACATCATCAAAGATGACGCGCCCAGCTCTCCACACCCTCGGCCATCAACTTGTAGACATGCTCGAACGCCGGGCGTTGCTGGCGGTATGGATCGGGAATCTCCCGATCCTGCTGCCATTTTCCCAGCAGGAAGGTTTTCCCGGACGCCTGCGGCGCGATCTCGGCGATGCGGCGCACGTGCTTGCGCTCCATGGTCAGCACCAGATCAGCGGCTCCCAGGATGGCGTCATCGATCTGGCGCGCGCGATGGGCCAGGCCATCCATGCCCTGCTCCACCAGCAACTCCTGCGCCGTGGCATCAATGCTATGCCCAACCAACGCACCGAGACCAGCGGAGGACACCTGGATCCCCTTACCTTCGACTGCCTGGCGCAGCATCACTTCTGCGGAGGGACTGCGGCAGATGTTGCCGACACATACAAAAAGAACGTTCTTGAACACTGACCTGGATCCTGTGGCATTCCTTGCAGCGCACGCGACCAGAACATCCGGGGCCGGCGGCAGCCGCACAGCATACCTTACAAGCACACTACAGGCGATGAAATCGCCAACAGATTCATGGAATTACGTCGCAGTTCCAGAAATCGATCACCCTAGTACGCCGATTTCTGACCCAGCACCTTCAATGCTGTCAGCGCAATGATCCGCACGTCCAGCGTCGGGCTCCAGCGTCGGATGTAGTCGATGTCGTACTGCACGCGCTTCTTCATCGAGCGCAGCTCCGGGGTCTCGCCACGCAATCCGTGCACCTGCGCCCAGCCTGTGATTCCCGGCTTGACGTAGTGGCGGTGCATGTAGCGCTCGATCACCCGCTCGTAGTGGTTGTTGTGCTGGATCGCGTGCGGTCGCGGCCCCACCACGGACATGTTCCCACCCAGCACATTGAAGAACTGCGGCAGCTCGTCCAGGCTGCTGCGGCGCAGGAAGGCGCCAAACCGCGTCACGCGCGGATCACCGCGCGTTGCCTGGGTGATCTGCCCCGCGCCCTCTGCATGCACACGCATGGAGCGGAACTTGAGCATCCAGAATTCCTTGCCGCCCAGTCCGTGACGCTTCTGCCGGAAAAGCACCGGCCCCGGCGAACTCAGCTTCACGCCAATGGCCAGCACGGCAAACAACGGCGCCAGCAGGATCACCGCTGCACCCGCGACGACAATGTCCTCGACCCGCTTGAACACGCGGAATCGATGATCCACCAAGCCTTGACGTACGCCGATCATCGGCACATCACCCACCTGGTGCACGCCCGGATTAAGCGCCCCCAAACCCGTGGTATCGGGAATCAGGCGCACCGGCACCGGAAATCGCTCGATCTGCTTGAGCATGTCCTTGATCGCGGCCGCGTGCCCCATCGGCATCGACACCCAGACCTGGTCGAATTCGCCGCGGTGCTGATCCATGTACTGCGGAACGTCTTCCAGCCGCCCCAGCCGGCACGGCGCGTCCCCACCGCGACGGGTGGCGATATCGCCCGCACTGGCGAAATAGCCGATGACGTCCTTGCCAAGCTCTGGCTTTCCACGCAGCAGGCGATGCAACCTCAAAGCAGGGGCCCGCAGTCCGACCAGCAGGATCCGCTCATGGTCCATCCCGCGCGAGCGCAGGCGGTGCAACTGCACCCTCAGCAATACGCGCAATGCAGCCATTGAGCCCAGGCCAAAGGCATACCAGCCAATCAGCCAGGTAGAGGGGACCGCATCGGCAAGTCCGACCAGGACGACGTAGAGCGAGAACAACGCGAAGGTGGCAGACCACGCCAACAGCAGCAGCCAGAGATCGGCAAGCAACCCACGCATCCGCCAGTTCCGATACAGCGGCGCAACGGAGAAGCAGACGATGGCACTGAGAATCACCGCGCCAAACACGATTCGCTGGGAAGAATCCGGCGCAGCCGCGCCATACAACACGATGTGGGAGAGCACCGCCATGCCCGGCAGCAGCAACAGATCGCCCAGGCGCAACCCCAACTCAAGGGCCGCCCGGGCTTCGACGCGGCGGCGGCCTGCCCGGGCCCGCGCTGCGGGGAGGTCTTCTACTGATCCATGTAGCAAAGCACTTCTCCAATACCTGCTCGACCGGACGCCGGAGCGTCCGCGGTCACGTGCATGGACTCCCCACCCAGCACGGAAATATCGAGGCTGCGTCAATTAAATGTGGAGGGATTGTGAATGAAGTCCGAAGCAAAAGATAGGAACGTCAAGTCGGGGACTGACTGAAGTTATCGTCAGGAAGTTACGTAAGTCCCTAGAATTATTGTGAATTTCATATGTGTCACAATGAGTCAATGTGCGTCATTTTGCGTCGAAATCATCCATCCACGTCCGGATCGCATGTCGGCAAATTGACAGTCTCGAGCTCACCCCACCCCGCACCGCACCAAAGCCCAGCAACCTCCCTCTGCTACCATCGGCGGTTCTGTTCATCGCGTCCCCCACCTGCCCGCGATGGCGCCAAACAACGTAACGAAACACAGGAGTCTGCATGTCTTCCGAGCTGCTCAAGTCCCTTGGCCTGGACGCGATCAACGCTGGCACGTACCTGGGCAACGGGGAGTGGTCGAGCGCGACCAGCGGTGAGCTGATCACCCCGGTCAACCCGACCACCGGCGAGCCGATCGCGCAGGTCCGCGCGACCACCGAGGCCGAGTACGAGACCGTCGTCGCCCGCGCCCAGGAAGCTTTCAAGGTCTGGCGCACCACGCCGGCACCGCGCCGCGGTGAAGCCGTGCGCCTGTGCGGTGAAGCGCTGCGCAAGCACAAGGACGCGCTGGGTTCGCTGGTCGCCCTGGAAATGGGCAAGAGCAAGCCGGAAGGCGATGGCGAAGTGCAGGAGATGATCGACATCGCCGATTTCGCCGTGGGCCAGAGCCGCATGCTGTACGGCTACACCATGCATTCCGAGCGCCCCGGCCACCGCATGTACGAGCAGTACCACCCGCTGGGCCTGGTCGGCATCATCTCGGCCTTCAACTTCCCGGTCGCGGTGTGGAGCTGGAACTCGTTCCTGGCCGCCATCTGCGGCGACGTGTGCATCTGGAAGCCGTCCAACAAGACGCCGCTGACCGCCATCGCCTCGCTGAAGATCTGCAACGACGCCCTGCGCGAAGCCGGCTTCCCGGACATCTTCTTCCTGATCAACGATGCCGGCACCGCGCTGTCGGAAAAGATGGTCGATGACCGCCGCGTGCCGCTGATCAGCTTCACGGGCTCGACCCAGGTCGGCCGCACCGTCAACGAAAAGGTCGCGCGCCGCCTCGGCCGCTGCCTGCTGGAGCTGGGTGGCAACAACGCCATCATCCTGGACGAAACCGCCGACCTGAAGCTGGCCGTGCCGGGCATCGTGTTCGGCGCGGTCGGTACCGCCGGCCAGCGCTGCACCACCACCCGCCGCCTGATCGTGCACCGCTCGATCTATGCCGACGTGCTGGCCACGCTGGTCAAGGCCTACAAGCAGGTCGAAGGCAAGATCGGCGACCCGACCGATGCCGCCAACCTGATGGGCCCGCTGAACAGCGATGGCGCCGTGCAGCAGTTCCTCGATGCCATCGCCCAGGCCAAGGCGGCCGGCGGCACCATCGAAACCGGCGGCACCCGCATCGACCGCGCTGGCAACTTCGTGCTGCCGGCGATCGTCTCGGGCCTGAAGAACAGCGACGCCGTGGTCCAGCATGAGACCTTCGCGCCGATCCTGTACGTGATGCCGTACGACACCATCGACGAAGCCATCGACATGCAGAACGGCGTGCCGCAGGGCCTGTCGTCCTCGATCTTCACCCAGAACCTGAAGACCGCCGAGAAGTTCCTGTCGGCGGCCGGCAGCGACTGCGGCATCGCCAACATCAACATCGGCACGTCCGGTGCGGAGATCGGCGGTGCCTTCGGTGGCGAGAAGGACACCGGCGGTGGCCGCGAGTCCGGCTCGGATGCGTGGAAGGTCTACATGCGTCGCCAGACCAACACCATCAACTACTCGGATTCGCTGCCGCTGGCGCAGGGCATCAAGTTCGACCTGTAACGCTATCTGTAGTGCCGAGCCATGCTCGGCAGGATGCGCCATGAACACCGCAGGAAATGCAGCCGAGCATGGCTCGGCTCTTCAGGCTGGCAAGCCGGTGATTGATTTCACCGGCCGCCGCGTGCTGATCGCCGGCGGCAGCAAGGGCATTGGCCGTGAAATGGCGCTGGCGTTTGCCGGCGCTGGTGCGCAGGTCTCGGTCTGCGCCCGCGGCCAGGCGGGCCTGGATGCCCTGCGTGCCGATGCACGGGCGCAGGGCTTCGAACTGCACACGTTTTCCGCCGATCTGGCCGACCCAGGCCAGATCCAGGCCTGGCTGCAGGCCGCCGCCGATGCACTCGGTGGCATCGATGTGCTGGTCAACAACGCCACCGGCTATGGCATGGCCGACGACGAGGATGGCTGGGCGGCCAGCCTGCAGATCGATTTGATGGCCGCCGTTAGGGCCTCGCGCCTGGCCCTGCCTTGGCTGCGCGCGTCCAGTGACGCCTGCATTCTCAATCTCTCTTCGATCGCCGCGCAGCAGCCGCGCCCCGGTGGCGCACCCTACGCCGCCGCCAAGGCCGCGCTGTCGCACTACACCACCTCGCAGGCCCTCGCGCTGGCCAAGGACCGGATTCGGGTCAATGCCATCGCACCGGGCTCGATCGAGTTCGATGACGGCCTCTGGGACCGCCGCCGCACCGAAGATCCCGCCCTGTACCACGGTACGCTGGCGAAGATTCCGTTCGGTCGCTTCGGCCACCCGCGTGAGATTGCCGATGCCGCCCTGTTCCTGTGCTCGCCGCTGGCGCGCTGGATCACCGGCCATGTGCTCAACGTGGATGGTGGCCAGGTGTTGATGGGCTGACACCGGCACTCCGGTAGCTGCCAACCTTGGTTGGCATGCCTTTCGTCGACCAAGGTCGACGTCTACCACAGCTGGAATGCCTTTCGTCGACCAAGGTCGACGCCTACCACGGCTGGAATGCCTTTCGTCGACCAAGGTCGACGCCTACCGTGGCTGGCATGCCTTTCGTCGACCAAGGTCGACGCCCACCTGGCTGGAATGCCCTTCGTCTGCCAAGGTCGACGCCCACCATCGCATCCGCCGGGCATGGGATTGCCCGGGCAGAGGCACTATCATGTGCACACTGCCAAGGAGGACCCCGATGAGCGTGGCACCCCGACAGACAAGCGCCCTGGCCGTGGTCAGCCTGGTCATGGGCATCGCCAGCTGGACCGTCCTGCCCTTCGTGGCCAGCATCGTGGCCATCATCACCGGCCACATGGCCCGCGCCGAGATCCGCCGCCGCCCGCATGAACTGGAAGGCGATGGCCTGGCCGTCACCGGTCTGGTACTGGGCTGGGTGATGGTCGGCGCGGTGATCGCCGCCATCCTGGTCTTCATCCTGTTCTTCGGCGGCCTGGCCTGGCTCGCTGCGATGTCGAACTGACTGCCATGACCGCTTCCGACAGCACTGAACGCTTCAGCAGCCGCGTCGCCGATTACGTCCGCTACCGGCCCGATTACCCACCCGCGCTGCTGGAATGGCTGCACGGCCCGATGGGCGTCAGCCGCGAGGCGCTGGTCGCCGACATCGGCGCCGGGACCGGTATTTCCAGCCGCCAGTTCCTGGCCAGCGGCCATCCGGTAGTCGCTGTTGAACCCAACGCCGCCATGCGCGCCGCCGCAGAACAGTGGCTGGCACCGCAGTACCCGCAGTTCCGCGCGGTCGACGGCCGCGCCGAGGCCACCACACTGGACGACGCCAGCATCGATCTGGTCAGTGTCGCGCAGGCCTTCCACTGGTTCGACACCGTGGCGGTGCGCGCCGAGTGGCAGCGCATCCTGCGCCCGGGTGGCCTGGCATTGATCTACTGGAATTCGCGCCTGCTCGATGCCAGTCCGTTCCTGGTCGGCTACGAACAGCTGCTGCTGGATTACGGCACCGACTACTCCGCCGTGGCCGAGCGCTACCAGGACGATGCCACCATGCAGGCCTGGTTCGGCCCCGGCCTGCGCGGCATGGTCGAGCTGCCAAACGTACAGCATCTGGACTTCGATGCCCTGCGCGGGCGCCTGCTGTCCTCCTCCTATGCCCCGCAAGCCGGTCATCCGCGCCACGCGCCGATGATCGACGCTTTGCAGGACCTGTTCGCCGCCCACGCGGTCGACGACCAGGTTGCTTTTGAATATCGAACCCGAGCCTTCCTCGGCACGCTGGACTGAACCGACGCATGTATTCGCTTGCCCGCCCCTTCCTGTTCTCGCTCGACGCCGAGCGCGCCCACGGCCTTGGCCTGTCCGCATTGGACCTGGCCTACCGCACCGGCACCACGCCGCTGCTGGCCGCACGCATCGCGCCGATGCCCAGCACGGTGTTCGGGTTGACCTTCCCCAATCCGGTCGGCCTGGCCGCCGGCCTGGACAAGAATGGCGAGCACATCGATGCGCTGTTCGCGCTGGGTTTCGGCTTCGTCGAAATCGGCACCATCACCCCGCGCCCGCAGGCCGGCAATCCGCAGCCGCGCCTGTTCCGCCTGCCTGCACACAACGCGATCATCAACCGCATGGGCTTCAACAATGCGGGCGTGGACGCGCTGGTGCGCAACGTCGAGCGCGCGCGCAACCGCCGCGGCCTGCTCGGCATCAACATCGGCAAGAACAAGGACACCCCGAACGAACAGGCCGTGGACGATTACATCGCCTGCCTGGACAAGGTGTACCCGCTGGCCGACTACATCACCGTCAACATCTCCTCGCCCAACACCGCCGGCCTGCGTGAACTGCAGGAAGAAACCGCGCTGCGCCAGCTGGTCAGCCAGTTGCGCGACCGCCAGGAAGATCTCGCGGCCCGCCACGGCCGCCGCGTACCGATGCTGGTCAAGGTGGCACCCGACCTGAGCGAGCGCGACATCGATGCCGCTGCCCGCGTACTGGGCGAACTGCAGGTGGACGGCGTGATCGCCACCAACACCACCATCGACCACAGCAAGGTGGCCGGCGACCCGCTGGCCAACGAGGCCGGTGGCCTGTCCGGTGCGCCGGTGCTGGAGCAGTCCACCCTGGTACTGCGCCGTCTGCGTTCGCGCCTGCCCGAGTCGGTGCCGTTGATCGGGGTCGGCGGCATCCTGTCCGGTGCCGACGCCGTGGCCAAGATGGCTGCTGGTGCGGCCCTGGTGCAGTGCTACAGCGGCCTGATCTTCCGCGGCCCGGCCCTCGTCTCCGAATGCGTGGAGGCGATCCGTCGCCGCCGCGAAGCGCCGAGCCGCGGCGCGGTGGCCCCACTGTGAGCGCACCCATGGATACCGTCGACGGCAACGCCCCGCTGCGCTGGACGCTCACCCGCAATGCGCCGCTGCAGGCCCTGAACACCTTCCACGTGCAGGCCAGCGCCGCACAGCTGCTGGAACTGCACGATGCCGCGCTGCTGCCGGAGGTACTGACACTGCCCGAGGTGGCCAGCGGCCCGCTGCTGGTGCTGGGTGCCGGCAGCAACGTGCTGATCGCCGAGGACCTGCCGGGCACCGTGCTGGTGTTCGGCAACCGTGACATCAGCTTCCTGGAACACCGCGCCGACCATGCTGTGATCCGCGCCGGCGCCGGCGTGCCCTGGCATGGCCTGGTGATGTGGTCGCTGCAGGAAGGCCTGTCCGGCCTGGAAAACCTCGCCCTGATTCCCGGCACCGCCGGTGCCGCGCCGATCCAGAACATCGGCGCCTACGGCGCGCAGGTCGGCGAGTTCATCCAGGCCGTCGAAGCCTGGGACTGCCAGGAGCAGGCCTGGGTGCGGCTGGACAACGAACAGTGTGGCTTCGCCTACCGCGACAGCGTGTTCAAGCAGCAGATGGACCGCTACCTGATCACCGCCATCGAACTGAAGCTGCCACTGCTGCATGACCTGCGCATGGACTACGCCGGCATCCGCGAGGAACTACAGGCACAGGGTGTGGAGCTGCCCAGTGCGGTGGACGTGGCCAATGCGGTGATCGCGATCCGCCGCCGCAAGCTGCCCGACCCGGATGTACTGGGCAACGCCGGCAGCTTCTTCAAGAACCCGGTGCTGCCGCTGGAACAGGTCGACGTGCTGCTGCAGCACTTCCCCGAGCTGCCGGTGTTCCCGTCCGACCAGGACGGCAAGCGCAAGGTCTCGGCGGCATGGATGATCGAGTCCTGCGGCTGGAAGGGCTTCCGCGAAGGCGATGCTGGCGTGGCGCCGAGCCACGCACTGGTGCTGGTCAACCACGGCAACGCCACCGGCGCTGAACTGCTGGCGCTGGCGCGACGCATCTCTGCTTCCGTGCTGGAGAAGTTCGGCGTGCCAATCGAACCGGAGCCCCGCCTGCTCGGCGCGCAGTGGTGAACACCCCCGCCCTCTCCCCCAGCGCCACCCCGATGCGGGCGGCGCTGCTGATGCTCGGCAGCACGATGGCATTCGGCCTGATGGCGGTGGCGATCCGCTATGCCACGCGCTACGTGCCCACCCAGGAAGTGGCGTTCTTCCGCAATGCCTTCGGCCTGCTGGCACTGCTGCCGATGCTGCTGCGGCCAGGCCACGCGCCGCTGAAGACCCAGCAGCTGCCGCGCTACTTCGTGCGCAGTGCGATCGGCCTGGGTTCGATGCTGTGCGCCTTCTGGGCATTGGGCCATCTGCCGTTGGCGCAGGCGGTTTCGCTCTCGTACTCCACGCCGCTGTTCGTCACCATCGCCGCCGTGCTGTGGCTGGGCGAGACCGTGCGCGTGCGCCGCTGGGCCGCCGTCGTCGTCGGCTTCATCGGTGTACTGGTGATCGTGCGTCCCGGCACCGCCGGTTTCACCGCTGGCAGTCTGGTCGCGGTGGCCGCTGCCGTGCTGAGTTCGCTGGTGGCGATCCAGATCAAGCAGCTGACCCGCATCGACAGCGCCGACACCGTGGTGCTCTATACCTACGTGTTCTGGGTGCCGCTGTCGCTGATCCCGGCAGTGTTCGTCTGGGTCTGGCCCACCGGCATGGCGTGGCTGTGGCTGCTGGCCACCGGCGTGCTCGGCACCATCGGTCAGCTGCTGTGGACGCGTGCGCTGCGCCTGGGTGAAGTCTCGGCACTGACCCCGATCAGCTTCCTGCAGCTGCCGCTGGTCACGTTGTGCGGCTGGCTGCTGTTCAACGAAACGGTGGACCGCTGGACCATCATCGGTGCCGGCATCATCCTCGCCGCCAACGCCTACATCGCCCATCGCGAGGCCGTGCTGTCGCGCCGCGCAGCGAGCGCTGCGGCCTCGTCGGCAGCCAAGCCGGCCGAGTAGATCCGCGCCATGCGCGGATGATCCCTGCCCGCCTGATCAACGATGGCGGCGCGAAGAGCAGCCGAGCGCAACTGTAGAGTCGAGCCATGCTCGACTCATCGCGCGCAGCGCGACGCCTCATCGATGGCAGGTGACGTGCATTTACAACGCCCGATACACCCGCTCCGCCGCATCGAACACATTGCCCGGCGCGAACTGCTCGCCCAGGTAATGCAGCGACTGCCGGCGCAGTTGCGGCGAGCGCTCCTCACCATCGCTGCCCAGCAGCACCTGCTGGAACTCGATCAGGTCCTGCAGGATGCGCCAGTGCCGGTACCAGGCGATCCAGCGCGGATCGCCGCGGTCGCTGCCGTAGCCGTCCTCGAAGCCCAGCGGATTCTCGCGCCCCCAGCGCCCGCCAACCGCCGCACCGATGAACATCAGGTCGCGCTCGCGCGGTGCCAGCGACAGGCCATCCCAATCAATCAGGTGCAGGCCCCCGTCATTGCCCATCAGCAGGTTGCCGGCATGCAGATCGGTGTGGCACAGGTGCAGGTCTACCGGCACGTCCTGCAAGGTCGCGAGCAGTTCCCGTGCCTGTGAATGCAGCGCCGCGATGCGCGCATGCTGCTGGTCCCATACCGAAACGAATGCGCGGCCCAGCCCGTCCTTCGCGGCCGCCAGGCCCTCGCCGGCCAACCACTGCCCGACGGTCTCCAGCGCCGCGGTTTCCAGCCGGACGATCGGCAGCGCCTGCTGCAGTTCCGGTGGCAGCTGCGCGCCGTGCAGGCGCCGCAGCACCTGACCCAGCCGTTTCCACTGCGTGCGGCTCAACGCTGCCTCGAACCCGGACTGGCCTTCCACATAAGGGAACAGGGTGAACTGCAATCCCCAACGTTGCACCGACGCACCACCGGTCAGTGCCGGCCACGGCGCGACGATCTCATCGATACCCAACGTGCCGCGCATCCAGTGCAGGCTGTCCCACACCGATGGGTCGACCTGGTAGGTGCGGCATTTCAACCACCACTGCCCGTGCCGCGCATCGACGCGATACACGCTGGCATTGGCGTCGGCGCCCACCGGGCGTGGCACCACGGCGGTCGGGGTGATGCCATAGGATTGTTGCAGGACTTCGCCGAGATGCTGCGCCGAAGCGAATGACATGGATGCAAGCGGAAAGTGTTACCTGCCGCCACTATCGCAGATGCGCTCGCCACGACACAGACATGTCCGTCACAACATCGCCTCGGCACGACCAAAGAACTAGCCTGCAATACGGCGCATCACCGCCTCCAGTGGACCGCGCGCGAACTGCCATGACCACAGCCACGCCGCAGCGGTCGCCAGCATCAGGAACAGCAGCGCCCACAGCAGCACCGACGCCAGCGAGGCACTGCCATCAAGCAGGCCCAGGCTTTCCAGCGTGCCCATGCCCAGCAGGATGTGACCCACATACAGGGTCAGGGTCATGCGCCCGGCCGCGGTGAACGGCTCCAGCCAGTCGCCCGGTCGCACGCGCGTCAGCCACAGGCAGGCGGCGATGACACTGCAGGCCGCGCCCGCACCGGTAAGCACGTAGGCGGGTCCTGGCGGCATCGGCTGCGTACCCAGCCACGCCTGCCACGGCGTTCCCTGCGCAATATGCTGCACGCCTTGGCCGGCGCCGATCAGCAACAGCCCCAGCACCAGCAATGCATGCTGCACCCGCGGCTGCGACAACGGAAGGCGCGCCAGCAGCATGCCCAGCAGGAAGAAGCACAGCCACGGCATCAACGGGTGGAAGCCATTGAACAGCAGGTTGCGGGCCGCGCCCGGCCATTGCCACAGACCGGTGTATTCCAGCGTCTGCCAGTTCCATCCCTGGCTGTAATCCCAATGCAGCAACGCCCAGAACGAACAGGCCGCCAGGCCCACGATGCTGGCCAGCAACACCCGCGGCGAGGCACGCAGCCACACCACCGCCAGCGCGAAATACACCGCGTAGTAGTGCAGGATATCGGCCGGGAACAGGGTCAGGTTGAGCAGGCCCAGCACCATCAGGAACAGCGCGCGCCTCCAGGTCTGCACGCTGGCCGGCCACCACCCTTGCCGCTGCGTGGCCAACACCAGGCCCAAGCCAGCCAGCGTAACGAACGTCGCCGAAGCCTTGCCTTCCAGCAGATGGAAGAACCCTGCCAGCCACCCCTCACCCTCTGCCGGCACGGCCATCGCCAGACGGAAATTCACCAGCACCATGCCGGCCAGTGCCAGGTAGCGTGCCAGATCCAGGCCGTGCAGCCGCCGGTCCACGACGCTCATGCGCGTGCCCCGAGCAGCAGCGCGAGCAAGCCAAGATCCAGCGATGCTTCATCGGTGCCCTCGGCTTCGCCCAGCCCCCGACGCAGCGCATCGCTTTCGATGGCATCCAGCAGCACCTGCGCCTGCAGTGCCGGCGCCAGTACGGGACGCCGACGTTCGCGCTGTGCCATCTGCTGCAGGGCTTCGGCCAGCGTCGCCTGCAATTGCCTGCGATTGGCCGCGAAGGCCTCGGCCACGGCCGGATTGCGTGCACTCTCGGCCAGCACCTCCACTGCAAGTGTTGCCCACTCCGGCTGCCGGCACAGTGCATGGAAGTCCTGCACGAAGGCCATCACCTGTGTGCGTTCGCCATCGGACGCGGCCAGTCGCTGCAGCAACGGTGCCAGTTCTTCGCTCTCGGCCACCGCCACCGCAAGGATGATCGCCTCCTTGCCCGGGAAGTGGTTGTAGAGATTGCCCAGGCTGACGCCGGCCGCCTGCGCGATGTCACGCATGCTGGTCTGGTGGAATCCCTTCACGAGGAAGCACTGCAGGGCGGCCTGCAGGATCTGCGCGATGCGTTGCTCGTTGCGGTCGGCTCGGTTCATGGCGCAAATAGTGAACGAACGTTCGTCCAATTAGAAGCTGGCAATCCGGCCAACGCCGGGCTCCGTTCAGCCAGCCTTGACCTCAACTGCGGTTGAGGCCCGATACTGCGCGGCCTGTCCCACGCTCAAGCCGGAGTTCCTGCATGCCACGGATGATCATCACCCTGCTCGACAGCCGCGTGCTGTGGTTCCTCGCGCGGCTGTTGCTGGCCGTGGTGTTCCTGTCCTCGGGCCTGGCCAAGCTGCTGGCGTGGGACAACAGCGTGGCCGAAATGCAGGCCGCCGGATTGCAACCACCTGTGCTGTTCAACATCGCCAGCGCCGTGGTGCTGCTGGGCGGCGCACTGTGCCTGCTGCTCGATCGCCTGCTCTGGCTGGGCAGCGGCGCGCTGGCGGTGTTCATGCTGCTGACCATCGTCATCGTGCATACCTTCTGGAACAAGCACGGCGCCGAACAGCAGCTGGCCCTGTTCTTCGCGCTGGAACACCTGAGCGTGGTCGGTGGCCTGATCTGCGCGGCCATCGCCAGCCATGCGCGGGCTCAGAAGAACTCGTCGAGCAACCGGTAGAACGCCAGCCGGCGCTCGTCGGCCACCGCGCCGTAGCGTTGGAACAACGGCGCGACCCAACGCGTGTCGCCGAAGTTGTGGACCAGGCTGCGCGCGGCCAGCGCCAGGTCCTGGTAGCGGTCGGCCACACCCAGCCGGCCACAGTCGATGAAACCACTGAAGCGGCCCTCGACCGCCATCAGGTTCGGCAGACAGGCGTCTCCGTGGCTGACTACCAGGTCTTCATGGTCGGGCTGGGTGCTGCACAGTTCGGCGAAGACCTGCTGCGGACTCTGGCCCAGGCGTTCGTCATCGAAATCATCGGCATCCACCAGGCCCGCTTCAATGCGGGCCTGCGCGACCTGTACGCGCGAGGCCAGTCGCTGGTCGAACGGACAGGCTGCCACCGGCAACGCATGCAGCCCGCGTAGCGCGTCGGCCAGCAGTTCCACCAGCTGCTGCGGCGCGAGCTCCGGCGACGAGGCCAGGTCGCGGCCAGGCAGCGCGCTCATCAGCAACCAGCGCCGGCCCGCCTCTTCGGCAGTGGCAATCACCGTTGGCGCCGGTTGCCCCTGTGCCTGCAGCCAACGCAGGCGCGCGATCTCATCGCCCAGCTCACTGAAGGCGTCGATCACTTCCGACTTCAGGAAGGCATCGGCCTGGCCCGGCCGATGCACGCGGGCAACATCCGCACGCGACACACCGATCGATTGCCGCTCGATGCGTGCATCGGCCAATGCCTCCTGCCACGCCCACGGCAGCGGCATGTCATCAGTGATGGATTTGGGTGCTTCCATGCCGAGGTGTTCCTGTTGCCGGTGACCCCACGGATTCTCGCTCATCCTGCATGGACCGCAGCCAACAACAACGCGGAAAGGTACATGCCCAGGCCGAACACACTGTGCGCCACCAGGCTGCGCAGGCGCGCCTTGCCCGGCGCCGGGGTCTTTGAAGCGGCAATGCCCGCGCCCATGCCCGGCTGCAGGATGAGGAACGGTGCGGCGACGCTGAGGATGCCGAAGGCCAGCGCCGGCCACAGTGTCGGCGCCTGCACCCAACCGTTCCCCACCACGGCCAGCAGCAACGCGGCGAAGACCACACCGATCACGTAATGCGCGGTCCAACCCAGCGCGCGCTCGCCACTGACCGCTGCCGAGCGGCCGATGCCATCGTGGCGGAAGCGCCCGCGCGGCAGATGCCCCAGCCAGCGGCCCACCATCGCGAAATCCAGCGAGGGAATGCCGAGCAGCCGCCGCTGCACCAGCGCCCACAGGTCCATCACTGCGGTCGCTCCCACGCCGACTACCACCGCATCCATCACGAATGTCGCCAGGCCAGCCATATCGCACACCTTCAATTATTTGCTTGAATGATAGAGCGATGCTAGCGTGCGCCGCATGAACGCTGCAACAGAGCCACCGCTCTCACCGCTGGAAGCCTTGGCCGAAATCGCCCGCACGCTCGGCCATGCCCATCGCCTGGCCCTGCTGGAGCACATCGCCCAAGGCGAGCGCGCAGTGGAGCGCCTGGCCGAACTGACCGGGCTGTCGGTGGCCAATACCTCCCAGCATCTGCAGCAGCTGCGCCGTGCCGGCCTGGTTCAGACCCGACGCGATGGCAAGCGCATCCTCTACCGCAGTGGTGATGGCCCGCTGGGCAACCTGCTGGCCGCGCTGCGCGACTATGCCGACCACCAGCGCAGCGAGATGCACGGTGTGATCCACGATAGCCTGCAGCGCCGCGATGCTCTGGAAGGTCTGACTGTCGAGCAGTTGCTGGAACAACGCGGCAGCGTGGTGCTGCTGGATGTGCGGCCGCGTGAGGAATTCGATCTGGGCCACCTGCCCGGCGCGCTGAACATTCCCGTTACGGAACTGCGTGCACGGATGGACGAACTGCCGCGTGCCGTCCACATTGTCGCGTACTGCCGCGGTCCCTACTGCGTGCTGTCCAACGATGCGGTGGCGATACTGCGCGAGGCCGGACTGACCGCGCAGCGGCTCGCCGCCGGTTACCCCGAATGGAAGGCCGCCGGCCTGCAGGTGGACCTGCCCCGGCACTGAGCGAGACACCGGTCATGGATGATGTGTTTGCCCCGTTGATCGATGCGACCTGGCGCAGCGTGTTCTCCGGGCAGCGCATGCTGCAGGATGATCCGCTGCTGCAGTTGGCGTGCAGCGATGATTTCGATGAGGGCGAGGACGGCATGCTGCTGCAGCCGGTCGCGGGCCCCGCGCGCGCACTGCTGCGCCCGGCCCTGGCCGCTCGCCTGCAACTGCACGCGCAGCCGCACTGGACGCTCCCGCAGCTGCAACTGCGCCTGCAACAGCTCGGCCAGCGCACGCATGGCGCGGATCGCGTCTTCTACTTCCCCGCCGCAGCACTTGCGGCCCTGGCCGAGCGCCCTGCACCGCCACATATCCGCCGTCTTGGCCCGGCCGACGCAGCCGCGTTCGACGGGTTCCAGGCCAGCGCGAGCGAGGAGGATCTGGATGCCGCCTGGGTCGAGCTGGACCACTGGCAGGTGTTCGGCGCCTTCGATGGCGAGCGGCTGGTTGCCGCGGGAAGCATGTACCCGTGGAGCCTGGATCCGGCCCTGGCCGACATGGGCGTGCTGACCCTGCCCGAGGCCCGCGGTCGCGGGCACGCGCGCCAGCTGGTACACGCCATGGCCGTGTCCGCACGGGCGGCCGGGCTGCAGCCGCAGTACCGTTGCCAGCTCGACAACACCGCCTCGATCATTACCGCCGAACGCAGCGGCCTGCGTGCGTTCGCCGATTGGGACACCGTTCTGGCGGTCGACTGAGGCCGCCGCAGTACAACAAGGAAGAAACATGAAATTGATGGTCATCGGCGCCAGCAGGGGCCTCGGTCGGGCGTTCGTGGAAGGCCTGTGCAGTGCAGGCGACACCGTCATCGCGTTTCACGCAACCGACCGCGCGATATTGAATGCCCCGAGGGCGTCACCGTGCAGTGGATCGAAGCCGATCTGTCCCAGCCGACCGTGGCTGCCGACCACATCGCAGCACAGGCACCGGCCGATCTGGATGTGCTGATCCACAACCTGGGCATCTGGGAACAGACCGCCTTCAGCGACGAGTACGCCTTCCTCGACGAAACCGATGCCGCGCTCACCCAACTGGTCGACGTCAACATCACCGCCACCCTGGTGCTGCTGCAGCGCCTGCTGCCGCGGGTGCTGGGCGCGCCACGCCCGCAGCTGGTGCTGACCGGCTCGACCTCGGCACTGCCACGCAGCGGCCGCCCGGAAGTGGCGTTCGGCGCATCCAAGTTCGCGCTCAACGGCATCGCCGATGCACTGCGCGAGGGCTTCCGCGATCGCCGCCTGGCGGTGACCAGCCTGCAGCTGGGCTACCTCAACACCGACGATGCACTTTCAGTGCCGGTGGCCGAGGCCGCAGCGCGCGGCGACGGCGAGCTGGTGCCGGTGCACGACGTCGTTGCGATGGTGCGCGCGTTGCTGCAGTTGTCACCGTCCGGCTTCGTGCGCGAACTGGTGCTGCCGGCCATCGCCGACCCGCGCTACTGACCGACTCTGCGCAGGCCAGGCTCGACCTCTTCGCGCAACAGGTACCCGAGCACGATGGCGGTCAGCACGGTCGCCATCGCCAGGACAAACAGCTGGCCACGGACGGACTCCATGTATGCCTGGGCCAGCGCCGTTCTCGAAACGCCGGGCAATGCCTCCACCGCTCCGCCAAGGTCGCCCATGGACAGCCTGTGCACGGCGGCACGGGCCACGACGCCGGCTTCCAGCGCTACGCTCCCGCCAATCCGGGCAGAAAGCATGATGCCGACAAGCGCGAGGGCAATGGAATCGCCTGCCAGTCGCATTGCGTTGAAGATGCCCGCGGCCATGCCTGCCTGCTCTTTGCCAACCACGCTGACCGCCAGGCCATCCATGATCCCCCAAGGTAGACCGATGCCGATCCCGATGACCAGCATCGGCATCCAGCGCACCGAAGGTAGCTGGAACACTTGGGCCAGCCATGCCAGCCCAAGCGCGCCGATCAACAGGCCCGCACAGCACAGCGTCCGCGCCGGAATCCAGCGCAGCAGGTAACCGGCAACCAGGGGAACAGCCAGCAAGGGTGCAGAGAGTGCTGCCATCGCCAGTCCAGCCTCGGTGGGCCGCAGTCCTTCAACACCGATGAACCCCGCCGGCAGCACCACCAGAAGGACGACGTACGAGAACGCAGGCGCAGCGGCGAGAATCTGCACGCCGACAAAGCGCCGGTTGCGGAACAGCCCGAGATCCAGCAGCGGTGTTCGATGGGAGCGCTCGACGGCAATGAACGCGGCCAGCAACACCATCGAGAGCGCCAGCAGTACCAGCGTCTGCGGATGCAACAGGCCGCGTTCCGGCAGCACGATCATGGCGTAGGTGAGTGACCCCAGCGCCAGCATGAAGGTGACGGCGCCCAGCCAATCCAGGCGTGGCGAACCGGTGCTCTTCGATTCGACGGATGACAGGGCGACCAACGGTACGGTCAGGGCGGCCAGCAACGCAGGCAGGAAGAACACCCATTCCCAGCCCAGCGCATCGATCAATCCGCCTGCCAGCAGCGGACCGCCTGCGGCTCCTGCACCAAAGGTGGTGCCGATCAGGCTGAACACCCTGGCCCGCGCCTGGCCGTCGAACACCTGCGCCAGCGACGCCATCGCACCGGCAAACGCAGCCGACGCCGCCATCCCCTGAAGCAGTCGCAGTGCATTGATCCACGCCACATCGGGCATCAAGGGGATCAGGCCGGTGACGAGCGCAGACGACGCGCCGCCCAGAAGCCAGATCCGGCGCCTGCCATGCAGATCGGCCAGCCCACCGGCCACCAGCGTGGTGCAGCCGTAGGTCAACAGATAAGCGTTGATGATCCAGGACAACGCCGCAGGCGAACCGCCCAGCGCGTCCCGGATGGCGGGAATGCCCACGGCGGGGCTGGCAATGCTCAAGGGAATGGTGAGCGCCGTCAGGCAGCCCGCCAGCACCACTCCAAAGCGTGATGATCCGGCCGTCTCAGCAGAGGCAACAGACATGTCGATGAAGCTCCAGCGTGGCCAGGCGCCACCGCATTGATGCTATCGCCGACGCTATCGCCTAAGAATCCATCGTTGTGTCCGTGCTTTAATGACATGAACGTCATCAATGGCCATGTCATGGACAGCTTTGCCGGTCTCAGCCTCTTCGTTCTGGTCGCCGAGGCACGCAGCTTCGCGGCCGCAGCACGACAGCGTGGCATCACCCCTTCGGCGGCAAGCAAGACCATTGCCCGGCTGGAAGAGCGTCTGGGCGCCCGCCTGCTGAATCGCAATACCCGCAGCGTCAGCCTGACTGCCGAAGGCGAGCAGTTCCTTGAACGCTGCCGTCGCATCATGACCGAGGTCGCCGCAGCGGAGCGCGAGCTGACCGACGCCCAGGCCGCGCCCAGCGGTCGCCTGAAGGTCAGTCTTCCACTCGCCAGCGGACTGATGCTGCCGGTGCTATCGGCCTTTGCGCACCGCTTTCCCGCCATCGAACTCGACCTGCACTTCAGCGACCGTCTTGTCGATGTCATCGAGGAGGGCTTCGACGCCGTTGTCCGCACGGGCAACCCCGCCGACTCCAGGCTGCACGGCCGCAACCTCGGCAGTGCCCGCCTGCTCTGTGTGGGCGCCCCTGCGTACTTCGCCAAGCGCGGCACGCCACAGCACCCGGAGGATCTGAGCGGCCACGCGTGCCTTCTCCATCGCTTTCCCGGCACCGGCCTGATCGAACGTTGGCCGCTGCCCACGCATGAGGGAGGCACTGAGCCACGGCTGACTACCGCAATGACCGCCAATCATCTTGAGACGATCCTGCACATGGCCATTGATGGCCATGGCATTGCGTGCCTGCCCGACTTCGCCACGCGTGATGCGCTGGACCGCGGTGAACTCGTCAGCGTCCTGGACCCATGGAGCACCGAGCGCAGCACCTTCTGGGCCCTCTGGCCAAGCCATCGCCATCAGCAGCCGCGTGTACGCGCGTTTGTCGATTTCATGGCCGACCACCTCCTGCCCGAACCCAGCCAGTGCAATTGAACCTGCGCCCTGCTGCGACTACGCTGCTCGTCACTGGCCGTCGGTCACAGGCGGGAACCTGCTATGGATGCGCTTTCACGGGTCTCGGCCCAGGTCCTGGACAGCGCCCTGCCCAGCCTGCCGCTGTACCTGCTGCAGGCCACGGCGGTGATCGGCATGATCGGCGTGCTGCTGATCGCCACCCGCCGCGCCGGGCACGCCATTGAAGGCCGTCGCCTGTATGTCGGCGTGGCGCTGGGCCTGATCTACCTGTTCAATTCCTGGTTCGTGGCCCGTTACACCCAGGGTGTGGTCAAGCTGCACCTCGGCTTCGACATCCTGCTGGTCAGTGGCCTGCTGGGCGGTTGGCGCGGCGGCCTTACCTGCCTGGCCGCCAGCCTGCTGGCGCGCTACCAGTTTGCCGGCACCCAGTATTTCCTGCCGGCCGGCCTCGAGGCCACGCTGCAGATGCTGGCCGGCGTCTGGCTGCGCAGGCGCCTGCACCCGCGCATGCTCAATGAGCTCTCGCTGCGCGTGATCCTGCAGGCCTGGGGCGTGCGTATCGCCGTCACTGCGTTGGGCCTGGCACTGGGCGTCGCAATCATCGGCGCCAATCAGCTGCCCGTGGAGGAGTTGGCAATCCAGCGGCTGCTGGCACTGCCACTATCGCTGCTGATGCTCGGCGCGGTGTTCGCGCTGGTCTACAACGATGCGCAGATCGATGCACAGCGTCAGCGCGAACAGGCCTGGCTGCGCATCGATCCGATCAGTGGCCTGCCCAACATGCGTGCACTTGGCGAACGCCTGCAGCATTACTGGCGCGACAACGACGGCATCGGCAAGGCCTGCCTGATCGTGGCCGAGATGGGCAACCTGCGCGATCTGCGCCTGCGCTATGGTCCGCTGCAGGACAACGGCCTGTGGCAGCGCGACAGCACCGACGAGGTGCATCGGCTGCTGCCCTCGCTGCCTGCCGGGCAGCTGGAGATCTACCAGTTCGGCGATGCCGCGCTGGCGATCCTGGTGCGCGACCTGACCTTGTTCGAACTGCGCACGCAGCCGCAGATCACCGAGCTGGCCAGCAACCTGGCCGATCGGGTCGGCCGCGATTGGCCCGGCTTCCGGCCGCTGTTCCGCTGTGCGGTGGTCGAACTGAAGCCCCCCGCCGATGCCGACGAAGGACATCTTCCGTTCCGCGCGATCACCGTGGCGCTGAGTGCGATCGAATCCGGCGTCGTGTTCTTCGACGACCCGATCCAGCGCGACAGCGAGATCGACGCCCTGATCGAAGTCGCCCTCGAATGCTGGCTGCAGCAGGGAGATGCCCCCCTGTGCTACCAGCCCAAGCATCGTCTGCAGGATCGCCAGCTGGTCGGCGCCGAAGCACTGCTGCGCATGCGCGACGGCGAGGGCCGGCTGATCGCGCCGATGCGGGTGATCTCGCTGCTGCGCCGGCAGGGGCGGTTGGCTGAACTGGAATGGGCCACGCTGCAATCGGCCATCCACTTCCTGCAGCAGTGCCGACGCGATGGCTCGCAGCTGAAGATCGCCGTGAACGTTTCGGCCGAGTCACTGCGCCTGCCCGACTTCGGCCTGCGCCTGCAGGAATTGCTGGCACTGCACGATGTGCCCGGCGTGATGCTGCGCCTGGAGATCGTCGAATGGACCGAGATCGTCGAACGCGACGTGGTCGATGCCAACATCGCACAGCTGCTGGCGGCGGAGGTCACGCTGTCACTGGATGATTTCGGTGCCGGCTATTCAACCCTGATCCTGCTCTCGCAGCTGGCCATTGCCGAGGTCAAGATCGAGCAGGCGTTGATTGCCACCCTGTCCGACGCCAAGTCGCAGTCGATCGTTCGCTTCATCGTCGAAGTCGCGCATCGCTGCGGTGCGATCGTGGTGGCCGAGGGTACCGAAACCCTCGCGCAGGAACAGCAATTGCGCGCACTGGGTGTGGATGTCGGCCAGGGCTATCTGTACTCGGCGGCGCTGCCGGCCGACGAGTTCCGCCGCTTCGCCGCCAGCTAGACCGCGTAGTAACCCAGGAACATCGCCACCGCCGATTCGGCCACGCGTGCGCGCTCCTGTTCGTTCAACGGCGCCTGCCCCATCGTCACCTGCGGCCAGAATGCAAAGCTCTTCACCAGGCCGTGCAGCTGGTGGCCGGCGAACTCCGGATCGACCTGGCGCAGCCGGCCATCGGCGATTGCCGCACGGATCCACGCACTCTCACCGCTTTCCTTCTCGCCCATGCGGCAGACGATGGCCTGCGCACGTTCCGGCGAATGGATGATCTCGGCCATCGCCACCCGCGCCAGGTCGATGAAGTTGGCATCGCTGAGCAGTTCCAGCTTCTGCCCCAGCAGCTGCATCAGCTGCGCCTGCAGCGGCTGATCGGCGCGGTACGGCAGTGCGTCGCTGGCCACGCTGCGCTCCCACAGCTCCTCCAGGATCATCGAGAACAACGCTTCCTTGCTCGGGAAGTGGTTGTAGACGGTGCGCTTGGAGACCCCCGCCACCTCGGCGATGCGGTCCATGCTGGTCGCCTCGTAACCCGACGCGCGGAACTCCTCCACCGCCGCACGCACGATGGCTTCGCGTTTGCGGTCGGTCAGGCGTTGCGGGGCACGGGACATGGCAGGAACCAGATAACTGAACGGACGCCACCATTTTACACCCGGCAGTGTACTTTTGAAAAATACGAAACTACACTGTGCAGTGTACCCAGCGGACGTCACCCATGAAGCGCCTGCTCCTTGTCCTTTTGCTTGGAATCCTCGCCGTGACCGCCTACACCTTCTGCAAGTCCTGGTCCCTCCCCGACTTCCCCGATTCGCCGCAGTACCGCGCCGGCAAGTTCCGCAATGCCCTGCCGCGTCCGGCGATGGGCCTGCGCGATGGCGCGGAGATCTGGTGGACGTTCCTGTTCAACAAGCCCAAGGGCACCGTGCCCGCCCACCCCATTCCGGTGCTGCCGCTGGACCGTGCAACCCTGGACGCCGCGCCTGATCGCAGCCTGTTCCGGCTCGGGCATTCCACGATCCTGCTGAAGCTGCGTGGCCAATACTGGCTGACCGATCCGGTGTTCTCCGAGCGCGCTTCGCCGGTACAGTGGCTGGGCCCGGCGCGCTTCCACGCACCGCCGATCAGCATCGACGAACTGCCGCCGATCGCCGGCGTGATCCTCTCGCACAACCATTACGACCACCTGGACCATGCCGCAGTGATGCAGCTGGCCGGCAAGACCGCGCGCTTCATCGCACCGCTGGGTGTGGGCGACCAGTTGATTGCGTGGGGCGTGGACGCCAGCAAGGTCGAACAGCTGGACTGGTGGCAATCGACCGAGGCCAGTGGCCTGCGCCTGACCGCCACCCCGGGCCAGCATTTCTCCGGCCGCGGTCTGGGCGACAGCGATCGCAGCCTGTGGGCGTCATGGGTGATCCAGGACGGCGACTTCCGCATCTTCTTCAGCGGCGACACCGGCTACTTCGACGGTTTCAAGGCCATCGGTGAGAAGCACGGCCCGTTCGACCTGACCATGATCGAAACCGGTGCCTACGACCCGCGCTGGGCCTTCGTGCACATGCAGCCCGAGCAGACCCTGCAGGCGCACCTGGACCTGCGCGGCAAGTGGCTGCTGCCGATCCACAACGGCACCTTCGATCTGGCGCTGCACGCCTGGCAGCAACCGTTCGAGCGCATCACTGCATTGGCTGGCGCAAAGAACGTGCCGGTGGCCACGCCGATGATGGGCGAAGCGCTGGACATGCAGGCGCCGCAGGCGGGTACACGCTGGTGGGAGACGGTGGAGCTGTAATGGGGGATGCCGCTTGACCTGCCGGAAGCCATGTAGAGCCGAGCCATGCTCGGCTGCGCCTACCCGAACGGCAGCCGAGCGTAGGCTCGGCTCTACGCAGAAACGGCCTGCGCCGCTGCAGTGCGTCATGTAACCGATTACATCCCTTGCTAGCGTAGCGCTCGCCCGATCCCGGCCGAAGCTGCGAGGCTGTCCGTAATGACGTTGCGCGCCGAACGCTCCAAGGTCTCCACGCCGCTTTTCCCGTTGCATCCTGCCGCTGCCCTGCTGTTGGCCGCGCTGGCCTTCAGCGCACAGGCACAGACGCTGCCACTACGCAGCCAATGGCAGGCCAGCGCGTCCTCGCAGCAGGTACCTGCGATGGCGATCAGCCACCTGATCGACGGCGACCCCAAGACCGTCACCGGCGGCGCCTTCAGTCCGGGCCACTGGTTCCAGATCGATCTGGGCGCACCGACGATGCTGGCCGGCGCACGGCTTACCTGGGATGTCTCCAATCCAGAGGGCTATTCACTGCAGACCTCGCTGGACGGCACACAGTGGCAGACCGCGTACACCATGGCCGATTCGCTGGGCGACGTGGAAACGCTGTACTTCGCGCCACGCCAGGCGCGCTACCTTCGGTTGGCCAGCCCGCAGCGCACGTCCGACTGGGGCGTGTCGATTTTCGAGATGGAGCCGCTGGACAGCACGCTCAGCGCACGCATCAGCGGTGTCGATGCAACGCAGGCGGCGGCGCTCTGGCAAGGCGGTGGCACCGTCGCGGTTCCAGCCGGAAAAGGTGGATCCCATACGCTCGAGATCATGCTGCCTCGCGCCCAGTCCACGGCCGGTCTCGCGGTCGACTGGGCCGATGGCGGGCGCGGCGCCGCCCGCTTGCAGGCGCAGGACGCACAGGGCCGATGGCAGGACCTCGCACACGATGCACAGGCGGCCAGCCATCGGCAGAGTTGGCTGGCTGCTGACACGGCACAACCTCTACGCGCATTCCGCCTGAGCGTGGACGGCGCTGCCCCGCAGATCGCGCGCCTGCGCCTGCTCGGCCAGAAAGCGGTGATGACGCCGATGAAGCGCTACCAGATCGCGGCCAGCGGCGCGCAGCGTGCGTTGTTCCCGGCGTCGCTGCAGATGCAGCAGACCTACTGGACCGCCGTGGGTGTGCACGCGGGTCGGCAGAAATCCATCTTCGACGAATACGGCAACCTGGAAGCGTTCAAGGGTGCGCCGCTGGTGCAGCCGATCTGGCGCAATGCCGATGGCAGCGCAGCCGGTGCCGCCGGGCAGAAGGTGCAGCACGCACTGCGCGACGGCTGGAAGCCAATGCCCTCCGCCACTTGGTCACCGCAACCCGGGCTGGAGCTGCGCAGTGAGGTGTTCGCCATCGAGCGCGATGGCCAGCCGGTGACCTTTCTCCGCCATCGACTGCACAACACCGGCACCACCGCGATCGACGGCACGCTGACCCTGGCGGTACGACCGATGCAGATGAACCCGCCATGGCAGAACGGTGGGCTGTCGCCGATCCGCGAGGTCGCCGTCGAAGCCAACACGGTGCGCGTGAACGGCCGCACGCTGCTGCGCTCGCTCACGCCGGTGGCTGCGTCCGGCGTTGCGCCGTTCGGGAAGGACGGCACAACGGAGATCACCGCGGACATCGCTGCCGGCGAACTGCCTTCCTCGCAGCAGGCACGTGACGAGCAAGGACTGGCCGCAGCCGCATTGAGCTACCGGATCCGCCTCGCGCCCGGTGCCAGCGATGCGGTGGTCGTGGCGTTCCCACTCGGCACCGCCGCTGCCGATGCCAATGGCGTGCTGCCCGAGGCACCTGCGCTTGACCTGGCCACGCTGCCCCGTGATGCCGATGCAGCGTTCGAGACGCTGGCCACGCAGGCGTCCGCAGATTGGCAGGCGCGGCTGGGCCAGGTCGGCCTGCGCCTGCCTGATCGATCGCTGGTCGACATGCTGCGCGCGCAGGCTGCCTACATGCTGATCAACCAGACCGGCCCGGCCATGCAACCGGGGCCACGCAACTACAACCGTTCCTTCATCCGCGACGGCATGGCCACCTCGGCGGTGCTGCTGCGCATGGGCGAAGCCAAGGTCGCGCGCGACTACCTGGCGTGGTACAGCCAGCACGGCGTGCACGGCAGCGGACTGGTCTCGCCGATCCTCAACGACGATGGCAGCGTCAACACCGGCTTTGGTTCGGACATCGAGTACGACAGCCAGGGCCAGTATGTGGCACTGGTCGCCGATGTCGCCCGCCTCGATGGCGGTGCGGAGTCGGTGCGCGCGTACCTGCCGAAAGTGAAGGCGGCGCTGCGCTTCCTGCAGCAGCTGCGCGAGCGCACGCTGGTAGCGGGTTACATGGCTGACCAGCCTTCGCCGGAACGCTTCGCGGGCATCCTTGCGCCATCGATCAGTCATGAGGGCTACCCCTCGCCCACCCACAGCTACTGGGATGACTACTGGGGCCTGAAGGGCTGGCACGACGGTGCGTGGCTGGCAGAGGCACTTGGCGACCATGAAACCGCCCGTTGGGCGCGCGAACAGTACAAGCTGCTGTACGACGCATTGCATGCCTCGATCCGCGCCACGATGGCGTGGAAGGGCATCGACTTCATCCCGTCCTCGGCGGATCTGGGTGATGGTGATCCCACCGGCGTATCCATCGCGCTGGATCCCACCGGCGCGCAGAGCGTGCTCCCGGCCGAGGCGCTGCGCACCACCTTCGCCCGCTATCTGGAGGACGTTCGCAAGCGCAGCCAGCCCGGGGCGCTGTATGCCTACACCCCGTACGAGATCCGCAACGTGCTGAGCTATGTGCACCTGGGCCAGCCGCAGGCGGCCGACGAGCTGCTACAGGGGCTGCTGCATGATCGGCGCCCGCTTGAGTGGCAGGTGCTGGCCGAGGTCGTGCATTCGCGGCTGCGCTTCCCGCGCTACCTCGGCGACATGCCGCATACCTGGATCGGTGCCGAATACGGCCGCACGCTGTTCGGCATGTTGATGCGCGAGGACGATGACGCGTTGTCATTGCTGCCGGGCACGCCGCCGTCTTGGGTGGCCGGGGATGGGTTGGCGCTGGAACGCCTGCCGACCGCGTATGGCACGCTGCAGATGCAGGCGCGGCAGCGCGACGGGCTGCTGACGGTGGTGATTGGCGAGGGGCTGCGCAAGGACACCGCCGTGCGCATGTGGTGGCCGAACCGGACCGCGCCGAAGTCTGTGCGCGTGGATGGACGCAGCGTTTCCGACTTCGATGCCGAGGGCGTGCGCCTCGCGAAACCGTTCCGGACGTTGGAAGCGGTCTGGTAATGCAGCCGAGCATGGCTCGGCTCTACAGAAATCAGACTCTGCGAGTAGATCCACGCCATGCGTGGATGCTCTTGTAGAGTCGAGCCATGCTCGACGCATCGCACACCACGCGAACTGCAGCCGAGCATGGCTCGGCTCTACAAAAGCAGCGGTAGCTGCCGGGCCATGCCCGGCGTCAGAGCGTCGGCAGGCCCGGCGGGTTGGTCTGCGACTGCGGCACGGCCTCCTCGGCCACGTTCCAGCGCGCCAGCGCCTGGGCATAAGTGCCGCTTCTGATCTGGGTGTTCAACGCCTGGGTCACCGCATCGGCCAGGCCACTGCCCTTGCGCGTGGTCACCGAGATCGCTGCGGCGTTCGGCCAGCCGCCCGGGAACAGGCCCACACGCCGCACCTTGCCATCGCGCGCCGAATAGGCGCCGGTGGCGTTGGGCTCGAATGAGACATCGGCGCGCCCGGTGATCACTGCCAGCCGCCCAACCACGGCGTCATCGAAGTACTGGTACTCCACCGGCTTCAAGCCAGCGGCGATGTTCTGCTGGTCCCACTGCCGCAGGATCTGGTCCTGGTTGGTGCTGGCACCGACCACCACCTTCAGCCCGGCAACGTCGGCCGGCTTTTCGATCTTCTGGATCGGCCCCTCAGTGCGCGTGTAAATTCCCAGCAGATCGTAACGGTAGCTGGAGAAATCGAACTTCTTCTTGCGCTCTTCGGTCACCGTCACGTTCGACAGCACCGCATCGTACTTGCCTGATTCCAGCCCCAGCGGCCAGTCGGCCCACGCCACCGGCACGATCACCAGCTTCAGGCCCAACCCATCGGCAATCAGCCGTGCGATGTCCGGCTCGATGCCGACCACGTCCTTGCTGTCGGCACCATAGTCGGCCAGCGGCAGCTGCCCCGGATGGGTGGCCACGGTGAACGTACCGGGCGTGACAAAGCGATAGTCGGGCGGGATCAACGCCTGCGCCTTCGGATCGAGCGTGCCCTTCAGCACGGCGGTGTTCGCACCCGCCAGGCTGGTTGCGGCCACGGTGCCGGTATCCGGCGCCTGACGCACGCGCGAGTAGACGATGCCGGCGATGCCGATGACCAGCACACCCACGACCAACAGGGTGCTGCGCGATGGGCGACGCGGTGCTGCAGGGCTCATGGTGTTCCTTTCGCAGTTACAGGGTCTTGGCCAGGAAATCGGCGGTGCGTTGCTGGCGCGGACGTTCGAACAGCGCCTCGGGCGTGCCCTGCTCGATCACCCGGCCCTGGTCCATCATCACCACGTGGTCAGCCACGCGACGGGCGAAGCTCAGCTCATGGGTGACGATCACCAGCGTGGTGCCGGAACGGGCCAGCTCCTCGATCACGCTGAGCACTTCGGCCACCAGTTCCGGGTCCAGTGCCGAGGTCGGTTCATCGAACAGCAGCACCTTCGGTTGCAGCGCCAGTGCACGGGCAATCGCGATGCGCTGCTGCTGGCCGCCGGACAGCTGGCGCGGGAAGGCATCGGCCTTGTCGGCCAGGCCGACTCGTTCCAGCAGCGTGCGCGCCTGCTGCTCGGCCTGCGCACGCGGCACGCCGCGCACCGCGATCGGCGCCTCGATGATGTTCTCCAGCGCGGTCAGGTGCGGGAACAGGTTGAAGCCCTGGAACACCATGCCCACTTCCGCACGACGGCGGCGGATCTCACGTTCGGGCAGCTCGTACAGGGTGTCGCCATCGCGGCGGTAGCCGATCAGCTGCCCGCCGACGGTCACGTAACCGCTGTCGGCACGTTCCAGGTGGTTGATCAGCCGCAGCAACGTGGACTTGCCAGCGCCGGACGGGCCGATCAGCACGGTCACGCTGCCAGCGCGCAGGTCCAGGTTCACGTCTTCCAGCACCGGCTGGTCGCCGAACACCTTGCCTACGCCATGCAGCGATACCGATGCCCCCTCGCCCGCTTCAACCTGCGCGGCGATGCGCGGGCGATTGACCACGCGCGGTGCAGCCTCACCTGTGGCGCGCCTCGGTGACGAGACACGCGATACCGAACGCTCGCGCTGCAGTTGGCCGCGCGCAAAGCGCTGCTCCACGCGCCGCTGCAGCAGCGACAGCACGGTCAGGATCACCAGGTACCAGACCGTGGCCACCATCAGCAGCGGCACCACTTCCAGGTTGCGCCGGTAGATCACCTGCACGGTGTAGAACAGCTCAGGCAGCGCCAGCACGTAGACCACCGAGGTGCTCTTGGCCAGGCCGATCACATCGTTGAACGCGGCCGGCAGGATCGAACGCATCGCCTGCGGCAGGATGATGCGGCGCACCTGGCGACCACGCGGCAGGCCGAGCGCGGCCGCAGCCTCGTACTGGCCATGGTCGACCGACAGAATGCCGCCACGGATCACCTCAGCCGAGAACGCGGCTTGGTTCAAGGTCAGGCCCAGCACTGCGGCGGTGAACACACCGATCAGCTGCGTGGTCGGGTACGAGAACAGGCTGATGCCGGTGAACGGCACCCCCAGCTCGATGGTGCTGTACAGGTAGCCCAGGTTGTTCAACAGCAGCAACAGCACCAGCAGCGGGATCGAACGGAACAACCACACATAGCCCCACGACACCGCCGACAGCAGCGGCGAGCCGGACACGCGGGCCAACGCCAGCAAGGTACCCAGCGCGAATCCCAGTCCGGTACCCAGTGCGGTCAGCAGCAGTGTGCGACCCAGGCCTTCCATCACCGGGCGTGCGAAGAACCATTCGGCGAAGGTGCCCCAACCCCAGCGCGGATTGCCCAACACTGATTGCAGCCCGATCAGGATCAGCGCCAACGCGAGGAGGGTTCCGACCACCTGCAGCGGATGCCGGGCCGGCACGATCTTCAACGCCGGGGTTGGCGCCGGGCGTGTGGCAATGCCATCCAGCGCAGTCGAAGGCGTGCTCATGCGTGGGCTCCGTGCCGCTCGGTCTGTGATGGCACGGCGGCTGGCGCAGATACGCCCAGGTGCTTCTCGAACGGCAAGTGGGCGATGGATTCCGGATCGGCCTCCAGATCGAACAGCGCGGTGTAGCCGTGGCTGAGGTACAGGCCGACGGCTTCAGGCTGGCGGAAGCCGGTGGTCAGGAACACCCGTCGGTAACCCTGGCGCGCCGCCTGGTCCTCCAGTTCCTGCAGTACACGCCGCGCGATGCCCTGGCGGCGCAGGCCCGGCAGCGTCCAGATGCGCTTGAACTCGGCGGTGTCCGGATCGCGGTGCGGCATGAAGGCACCGCCGGAGATCGCCACACCATCGCGCAGCAGCAACACGAACGCCCCTACCGGCGCCGCGAACGCCTGCGCCGGGTAGCGCTGCAGTTCCTCGCGGGCGCTGCCGCCGATGCGTCGACGCACGTCGGCGTAGCGGCTGTCGTACTCCTGCTCCAGGCCATCGAACAGCGGCCGCGCCAGAGGATCATCCACCGAGGTGTAGAGGAAGCGTTCGTTGCTGCTCATGCCACGTCCTTCACCAGATAGTCCTCGGCCAGCCGCGACCACAGGCTGGCGGCGGGTGCGATGGCGGCGTCGTTGAACACATAGCGCGGGCTGTGCAGCGGTGCGCTATCGCCGTTGCCGACGAACACGAAACTGCCCGGCCGCGCCTGCAGCAGGAAGGCGAAATCCTCGCTGGCCGTGCGTGGCGCGAATTCGGGCAGCACGTGTTCGCTGCCGAAGCCCTGCACGGCCACGTCGCGGATGTAGGCGGTCTGCTGCGGATGGTTGATCACGCTGGGGAAGCCACGCGGAAACGCGATCTCGGCGCGCGCGCCGAACGCCGCGGCCGTCTGTTCGGCGATTTCGGTGACCCGGCGCCGCAGCGTGTCGCGTACTTCCGGCAGGTAGGCGCGCACGGTCAGCTTCAGCTCGACGACGTCCGGGATCACATTGGCGGCCTGCCCGCCGTGGATCGAACCGACGGTGACCACGCCCATCTGCCGCGGATCGACATTGCGCGACACCACGCTCTGCAGCGCGGTGACGATGTGCGCCGCCGCCAGTATCGGGTCGACGCTGCCCTGCGGCTCGGCACCGTGGCCGCCCTTGCCGATCACCTTCAGCCGCGCCCAGTCCACCGACGCCATCGCCGGGCCATCGACAAAGCCGAAGTGGCCCACCGGCACGCCCGGCCAGTTGTGCAGGCCATAGATCGTGTCCACCGGGAAGCGCTCGAACAGGCCGTCGGCAATCATCTTCGATGCGCCCGAACCCGTCTCCTCGGCCGGCTGGAACACCAGCTGCAGGGTGCCGTCGATATTGCCGTGATGGGCCAGGTAATGCGCGGCGGACAGCAGGATGGCGGTATGCCCATCGTGGCCACAGGCATGCATCAGCCCTTCGTTCTGGCTGGCGTAGGCCAGGCCGGAGTCCTCGTGGATCGGCAGTGCATCGATGTCGGCGCGCAGGCCGAGACGACGGTTGCCCTGCCCACGCTGCAACGTGCCGACCACGCCGGTGCCACCGAGACCGGTGGTCACCTCGTAGCCCCATTGCTGCAGCAGCTCGGCTACTCGGGCGCTGGTGCGGTGCTCCTCGAAAGCCAGCTCCGGGTGCCGATGCAGGTCATGGCGGATCGCGATGGCCGCCTCGCCGCGTGCCGCGATTTCAGGCAGCACGCCAGTCGTTGGGGAATTCCGCCGGGCATGGCCCGGTGCTGCTGCCGATTCTCCGCTCATCGCCCTACCCCACCTTCCGCGCCGGTTCGGCATCGGTCGCATGGCGGCTGGCCTTGTACGGCAGGCCCAGATGCGCGCGCAGGGTCTGTCCTTCCAGCTCGCGCTGGTGGTAGCCGCGCGCTTGCAGGATTGGCAGCACCTGGGTCACGAAATCGTCCAGTCCTTCGCGCTGTGCGGCGAATCCAAGAATGAAACCGTCGCTGGCACCGGCATCGAACCAGCGGATCAGCTCATCGGCCACGTGCTCCGGCGTGCCGATGAAGTTCGGTCGTGGGCTCACGGCTTCCAGTGCCACCTGGCGCAGGCTCAGGCCCTTCTCACGCGCATCCTGCTTGATGCGGTCGGTGGTGGAACGGAACGAATTGCTGCCGATGTCACCCAGCTCCGGGAACGGCGCGTCCGGATCGTACTGGCTGAAATCGTGATGGTCGAAGAAGCGCCCCAGGTACGCCAGCGCATCCTCCAGCGTGGCCAGTGCGGCGATCGCCTGGTACTTGGCTTCAGCCTCCTCCGCGGTGCGACCGACGATGGGGCCGATGCCCGGGAAGATCTTCACGTCATTGCCGCTGCGGCCGTGGGCGATCGCCGAGTTCTTCACCTTCTGGGTGAACGCGCGGGTCTCCTCCAGCGATGGCGAATGGGTGAACACCGCATCGGCGTACTTGCCGGCCAGCGCGATGCCATCGTCGGACGACCCGGCCTGGAAGATCACTGGCTGCCCCTGTGGCGAACGCTGGATGTTGAGCGGCCCTTCCACCTGGAAAAAGCGGCCCTTGTGGTCGAGGCGGCGGAACTTGTCCGGCGCGAAGAACGTGCCGCTGTCGCGCTCACGCACGAAGGCATCGTCGTCCCAGGAATCCCACAGCCCTTGCACTACGTCCAGGTACTCGTCGGCGATCTGGTAGCGCAGCGCGTGCTCCGGGTGCGGGCGACCGTAGTTGCGCCCCGAACCCTCCAGCGGCGACGTCACCACGTTCCACCCCGCACGACCGCCGCTGAGCAGGTCCAGCGAAGCGAACTGCCGGGCCACGGTAAACGGGTCGCTGTAGGAGGTCGACAGCGTGCCCGCCAGGCCGATCTTCTTCGTCGCCGTGGCCAGCGCCGACAGCAGCGAGATCGGCTCGAAGCGGTTAAGGAAGTGCGGGATCGACTTCTCGTTGATGTACAGGCCGTCGGCTACGAAGCCGAAGGCGATGCCGTTGTCCTCGGCGGTACGCGCGATGTCGATGTAGAACTGCAGGTTGACGCTGGCATCGACCGGATTGGAGGGATGCTTCCAGGCATGCATGTGGCTGCCAGGGCCCTGCAGCATGATGCCGAACGGAATGTGGCGCGGGGTCGTGCTCATGGGAATCGCTCCTGCAGGTCAGGCCACCGCCGCGCGCGGCGCGGGCGACAGCAGTTCAAGGGATGTCAGGCGTGCGTCGAGGTCGGCCACCGGCGTATCGAGAACGAACTCGCCCACACCGAAACGCCGGTGCAGTGCGTCCAGTTCGTCACGCACGTGCTGCGCATCACCGGACAACACGCTTGGGCGCGTTTCCTCGATGCGGAAGTCGGCCACGCCCACCTGCCGCGCATACTCGGCAGCTGCTTCGGGGCTGGGCAGATTCACCGTCTGCCCGGGACCGAGGTGCAGCTTGTAGACCCGCAACGCGCCGATGTGCCGGGCAGCGGCCTCGGCAGTTGGTGCGGCGAAGGCCACAGTGGCCAGCAACGGTGGCTGCGAGGAGACGCTGCGGTAGGCGTCGAACGCAGCTTCGATGTGCTTCGGGTCACCATCGAAATGCGCGGCATAGACAAAGCGCCAGCCCAGCTCGGCCGCCTGCTGCGCGCTCTGCGGGCTGGCCCCGAGCAGGAAGCGCTCCGGCGCCTGCTGCGGAACCGGCCGTGCCTGTGCGTCGGTGTCGGCGCCGGACAGATAGCCTTCCAGGTCACGCAGTTGCTGGTCGAAGTCGGCGAACGCCGGACGCCCGGCTGCCAGCGCCGCGGTCGAGGCCGGCAGGCCACCGGGGGCCTTGCCCACGCCCAGATCGACACGCCCCGGCGCCAGCGCCGACAGCAGGTTGAAGTTCTCCGCCACCTTGTACGGCGCGTAGTGGCGCAGCATCACCCCACCACTGCCGATGCGGATGCGCCGGGTCTGCGCCAGCACCCACGCAGCCAGCACTTCCGGTGCGGGGCTGGCCAGGGTCGGTGCGGCGTGGTGTTCGGCAAACCAGTAGCGGTGGTAGCCCAGCTGCTCGGCGCGCTGCGCCAGCTGCAGGCTGTTGCGCAGCGCCTGCTCCGGCGAGGCACCTTCGGCCACCGGACTCTTGTCCAGCACGCTGATCTGATAGCTCATGGTCGTGTCCTCGCTCAGGGGTGGGCCACGGGAATGCCGAGCAACCCGTTCAGCGCGGCCAGGATCGGCTCGGCACCGGAGATGTACTGGCGGTCCTGGTGCGCGCCACTGGCAAGCTCGCTGCGCACGCCCTGCGGCAGCACCAGCTTCGGCAGCGACTGGTCCTGCTCGCCGATCTCGGCAATCACCTCGCGGCGCGGCCGCGCGAAGCCGATGCGACGCACGTCCAGCTGCGCGTCCAGGCCATCGATGCTCGATAGCGCGCCCTCCAGCAACAAGCTGTGCCGACAGAAAAAGCGCTGGCCGGGAATCTGGCCGTCCTCGAACTCACGGTCGAGCAGGAACAGGATGGGTTTGCTTGCTGCGTCGAAAGTCACAGGGGTCGTCCTCATCGGGGCCGGCAATGCGATGCCGCTTCGATATCGATGCTAGAGATGCCAGCAGCCGCAGCAGCGACGGCTGGCGACAATCGGCGGTCAGATCCGGCCACGCAGATGCGGCGTAGCCATAAGCAAAGCGCTGCCGGTTATGGCGTCAGGCAATACGTCGCAGCGGCGCCGGAGCAGTCAGCGGCTGCGCGGCCAGATGGCCGGCTGCACGCTCGGTCGCCAGCGCGATGCGTGCCTGCAGGGCCGCACTGCTGATGTGCTCGCCATCGAAGTCGGCCGGGGTGGCATATACCCCGATCGGCAGCGTGTGCGCCTGCAGGAAACTGAACAACGGCCGCAGCTGGTGATCGATCACCAGCGCATGGCGCTCGCTGCCGCCGGTCGCTGCCAGCAGCACCGGCACATCCACCAGCGCCTCCAGCCCGATGAAGTCGACCAGGTGCTTGAACAACCCGGGATACGAGCCGCGATAGACCGGCGCTGCCACCACCAGCAGCTCGGCGGCCTCGATGGTCTGCAGTGCCTGTTCCACCGCCGGCTCCGCCTCGCCGCGCGACAGCGACTGGCCCAGCGCGCGCGCGATCGGCGCCAGCTCCACCAGGTCCACGCTGGCGTGCACCCGCTGCTGCAGCGACACCAGCAGATGCCGCGCCAGCAACAACGTGCGCGACGTCGCCGAGCTGGTCGGTGACCCCACCAACGCAACCACCTTCAATGCAGAAGACATGAACTGCTCCCATGTAGAGCCGAGCCATGCTCGGCTGCCTTTCGCTTTTGTAGAGCCGAGCCATGCTCGACTGCTCCAGATCAAAACCGGTAACTGACCCGGCCAAACCAATACGCACCCACATTGCTCAGCACATCGCCGCTGTCCCACGTGGTCTCGATACTCGCCACATCGGTGGCACTGCGCGCGTACTCCGGGACCTTGCGCGTGCGCTTGTCGAACACGTTGTTGATGCCCAGCGCCGCACTCCAGCCCGCGCCCAGCTCCACGCCACCGGAAAAATTGGTCACCAGCACCGGCGGCTGCTTGTACTCCACGCCGTTGTTCAGGCGCTTGATGGGGCCGTAGTAGGTGAAGTCCAGATTCGAGCGCCAGCGCCCGTTCTGCCAGCCCAGCCCCGCCACCTGCGTATAGCTGGGCGTGCGGAAGCGCAGCGCATACTCGCTGGATCTGGTCAGCAGGTTGATGTTCGGCAGGCCCTGCAGCGCCGCCGGAATGTCGCTGACCTTCTGGATCGTGGTACGGCCGACGTTGGCCGCGTAGCTCCAGCGCAGCTTTCCCCACGCCGTCTCCTGGTTCGCTTCCAGGGTCAGCTCCACACCGCGCGTGCGGGTGTTGCCCACATTGGTGAAGTAGCTGGCGTAGAACGCATCACCCGGCAGGATGCTGATGCCGGCCGAACCCAGCAGCGCATCGATGGTGTTCTTCTGCGCCGCACTCAGCACCGTGCCGCTGTTGTCGGTGACGCGCGCCGGATCCTGCGCGTTGTAGCCGATCTGGCTGGACTGGCCGAGCTGGCCGCGGATGTCGATCTGATAGGCATCCACCGCCAGATGGAACGCCGGGCTCGGGTCCCAGGTCACGCCCAGGCTGTAGTTGCTGGCCTTTTCCGGCTTCAGCGGTGTGGCACCCAACGCAATCGCCGCGGGCGAAGACACCTGCGCCACCAGCGTGGTGCCGCACGGGCAACTGCCGGTGGCCTGGTAGAACTGCGCACCCAGACTGGGCGCGTGGAAGCCATTGCTGACCGTGGCACGCACACCCAGCGCGTCGGTGAAGTCGAAGCGCGTGGTCAGGCGGCCGGTAGAGACACTGCCGAAATCCGAATGGTCTTCCCAGCGCGCGGCCGCATCCAGGTACCAGCGTGAGGTGATATTGGTGGCCGCACCCACGTACACCGCCTTGCTGTTGCGGGTCGCCTTCACCGCGTCGGCAGTTGAATAGCCGACGAAGGCTGCAGCGCCGAAGCCGGTATACGACTCCCACTGCCCTGCTCCACGCTCGTACTGTTCGTGCTGATACTCGGCGCCCGCGCTCACCTCCAGCGGCGAAGCAAATGCCGCCACCTCGAAGCCGCGGCGCAGGTCCAGGTTGGCGATGCCCTGCTGGTAGTCCAGCTTGCCGTCATAGAAGTCGGTGGGTGAACCGGGATACGGCAGCGAGTAGTTCACCGAGTTACGCGTATAGGTGCGCACGGTGCTGCGGTTGCCGGTCAGGCTGGCGTCGTAGTCCCAGCCAGCGATCTGGCCCTTTACCCCGGCGGTACCGGTGTACTGCTTTTCCTTGGTTTCCAGCACCGGCAGGAAGCCATCGGGAAACACGCTCAGAACGCCGGGAGCCCTGTAAGTGGTGAAGATGGTCGCCGGCAGACGGAAATTCTGGATCGCCTGTGCGGTGCGATCGCTGGCCGTAGCATTGGCGTAGAACTGCGCGCTCTCGCCCAGGCCATGGCCCACGTTCACCGCGAAGGCCTTCAGCGCATAGGACGGCGAGCTGAGGATGGTGTTGGCTTCGGCATTGCGGCTGGCCTCGGCCGGATTCGGCGTGGCACCTGCTGGCAAACGATTGTTCGGCCGCAGCGCCACCAGATTGCCGCTGCCATCCACTGCCGGATAGCTCAGGTAGCCGTCGATGTAGCGACGGGTACGGATCGCATGATGCTGGCGGGTGGTCTCGCCGGACAGGTTGATGAAGCCATCCTCGCCCCACGGCAGGCCGACGTTGGCGCGCACGCTGGTTCGCGAACCATCACCATCGGTGCTCTGCCCGCTCTCCACCGACACATCACCACCGTGCGCCTGCGACTTCAGGATCACGTTGACCACGCCGGTGATCGCGTCCGAGCCGTAGATGGCGGAGGCACCATCACGCAGCACTTCCACATGGTCGATGGCCGAGACCGGAATCAACGCCAGGTCCGCCCACGCATGGCCGGGGAAGCCGCCCCCATTGGCACCGCTCACATAGGCGCTGGCGTTGCGGCGCTTGCCGTTGACCAGCACCAGGGTGTAACCCGGCGACAGATTGCGTAGCTGATAGCCGCGGATCAGGCTCTCCTGATCGCTCTGGTAACCGCCGATCTGGCTCAGCGACGGCAGGCTGCGCTGCAGGGCTTCCAGCAGATTGCCCTGACCGGTGGCGGCGAGGTCTTCAGCGGAAATCACATCGATGGGCGTGGAGCTGTTCTTCACCGTGCGCGTGCTGGTGCGAGAGCCGGTGACCACCACCGCATCCAGCGTGGAGGCTGCCACATTGGCGGTGGCTGCAGTAGTGGCAGGGTCTGCATCGGCTTCCGCCGCATGGCTGGGCGATGCAGCGAGGGCAGCGGCGATCAGGACGGCAAGAGTGCTCAAGGCTGGGGCGTAGGCGGCAGGCATGGGGGCTCGTGGGGGTGGGCCGGAAACACGCTTCCATTCAAGGGCCTGTTCACCCACCGCGACAGGCGGGATCGCGTCACCCAGCCGTAACATCCGGCCACCCACATGACCGCTGGTAATGACGTTAGGCGGCCTGAACACACGGGGTCGGATCCCTTTCCAAAGGAAAGGGCTCTGACCCCAGGCACGCATCCCTCCACGGGGTCAGAGCCCTTCCTGCGGAAGGGATCCGACCCCGGCCTCCATATGCCCGCCCGGCATCACCTCATGCCCGTGCACCACTCAGCGCCACGCACCGCCACCCGTAGCATCAGGCCATGCCCAACCCACCCGCCGATCCCACCGCACCACTCGTCGCCATCGTCGCCTGCCACGGCCAGGGGCTGTTCGAGTTCGGCTGTGCGGTCGGCCTGTTCGCACCGATACGGCCTGAACTGGGCGTGGCCTGGTATCGCACCCAGCTGTGCGCGGGCGAACCCGGAGCACTGCGCATGCTCGGCAGCACCCAGGTGCAGCTGCCCTACGATCTCAGCAGCGTCGATGACGCCGACATCATCGTCATCCCCGGTTGGCGCGAGCCCAGCGAACGTCCGCCGCAGGCCCTGCTCGATGCACTGATCCGCGCCCATGCACGCGGCGCACGCATCGCCTCGATCTGCTCCGGCGCGTTCGTGCTGGCCTGGGCCGGGCTGCTCGATGGCCGCGAGGCCACCACCCACTGGCGCCTCACCGAAGCGCTGGCACGCGAGTTCCCACGCATCGATGTGCGCGAGGATGTGCTGTACGTGGACACCGGCAGCATCATCACCTCGGCCGGCTCGGCTACCGGCATGGACATGATGCTGCACATGGTGCGCAAGGATTACGGCGCGCGCGTGGCCAACCTGGTGGCCGAGCGATTGGTACTGGCGCCATGGCGTGACGCCGGGCGCAGCCAACGCGTCAGCCGCGCCATTCCCAATGGCGAGCCCACACGGTTGGCAAAGCTGATGGAATGGATGCGCCGCAACCTGCGCGAGCCACACTCACTCGGCAGCCTCGCCGAGCAGGCCGCGCTCAGCCAGCGCACCCTGCAGCGGCAGTTCCTGGAAGCCACCGGCCTGTCGCCCATCGATTGGCTGATCCGCGAGCGCGTGACCTTCGCGCGTGAGCTGCTGGAAACCACCGACCGGCCACTGCAGTGGATTGCCGAGCAGGCCGGCTTTGGTTCACAGGAGTCGTTCCGTCGGCACTTCCGTGGCCAGGTCGATGCCAGCCCCACCGAGTACCGCAGCCAGCATCGCAACGGCATCGGTGCCGACCGCCTGGTTGGCTGCTGAGCGCCCTCGTTCCCAACTTTCCACGCCATCACCACCACTGCACTATAGGGGCATGCCCCGCACTGCCGACGGACCGGTGATGACCGACAGCCCCTACAGGACCTACCGCGTCGGAATCGGCGTATCGCTGCTGTTGGCGGCACTGATCGCCACGCTCTCGTTGATTGCCGTGTCCAGCCCCAACCTGGGTTGGGGCGTTGTGGCGCTGGCCACCATCGCGATATGGGCCGGCGTCCCGCTGCTGCTGGTGCTTCTGCTGGCCTGGCTGCGCTACATGGTGCGTCAGCGCGGGCAGGTGCCGGGCCGCATACACGTGCTGATGTTCGTGCCAACCGCCGCCGCCATGCTCATCATTCCACTGTGGCACTTCCTGCAAGGCAGTGTGGACAGCCTGGCCGGCGGCTCACGCGCATCCATCGCCGAGCTGCACGTCAACCTCAGCGGGCAACCCCTTTGGCTAGACACCTCGCCGTATGCATCCACCGGTTCTGGCGCTGGCCCGGACCTGCCCATGCAGGGCGAAACGCCCCAGCGCTTCCTGGCCTTCCACCGCTACCCCAACCCGCAGTCCGACGCAGACAGGGCCTTCCCGTATGAAGATGCGCGCCTGAAGCCCTCCGTCGACCACTACCGCTACGCCACACCGTCTGGAGATCGCGCCGTCACCGATGTGCCGCTGGTCCGTCGGCCGTACCCCGACCTTGCGTCATTCAATGCGGCCTGGCGACGCGCGGGTACACCCGAGCTCGTGCATATCTACTACCACTACAGCGATCACGTAGAGGTCGCGCCCGCGCTCGCACGCCTCAGTGGCTTCACCACCGATGATCTGGAGCGCAGCCGCTTCGAAGGCCTGGCGCTGTTCAAGATCCACAACTACGGCAGTGCGCCCATCCTGCGGATGGAAGTCAATGGCCTCACACTGGACATCGGCGACGGGGCCATCGCGAACATCCCGGAAGCGCCCCGGGATTGCACAGCCTACGGCTACCCGGTCAGCCCCGCGCTGTTGCCGCTCAACCTGCCCCTGCAGGTGCGCTGGCAGACTGCAGACGCGCCGACGCGGTGGCACAGCGCGCACGTGCAGGTGCCCGCGTTCCGGCAGCCGCAGCCACTGCAGGGGCAATCCACATTGCAGCGCGTCCTGCTGTACATGCTGCCCGATGACGCGCTGGCCGCCGAACGCTACGCCGAGGTCTTTGACGGCGATTCGCGGCGCGGCATCAAGGCCACTGGCCTGCCAGCCAGCGCTGCCACCTATGCGGTGTGTGGCAGCGCCAAGGCAACCTATCGCGAAGGTGTAGGTACCGTGCTGGCCGACTGATCCGCGGTGTTGCCAGGACGCTCCCCTCCACGCCGACCTCCGCTCAGTCCTCCTGCACCAGCTTGAACTCGCGCAGCAGGCCACCGATCTGGGTCTTGTCCAGCTTGTTCATCAGCAGGTTGCGCAGGAACGCAGGCCCGGGAATATCCAGTTCCTTGCCATCGCGCAGGCGACCGGTCGCCGCCAGCAACGAGCGCACGTCATAGGTGGAATTGAACACCTCGGGCACACCGCGCTCGATCCCCAGCAGGGTGTACACCGCTTCCATCGGTGTGCGCACCGAATACTCAGTGGTGAAGATGCAGTCGCGCTGCTTCGATTCGGCAAACTGACCTATGAAGGCGAAGTTCACCGCACCCTCCGGCACCACGTCCGGGCGATCACCGGCCTGGCGCGGCATGAAGAACGCGGTGATGTACGGCATCATCACCGGCACCGTCTTCGCGCCGGTCGCGGCCAATTCGTCGATCTCCTCCACCGGCACGCCCAGGTGGTACAGCCACTCGCGGGTGACCTCTTCGCCGGTGCAGTCCTGCATCGGCTTCTTCACGTAGTCTCCAGGCGTATCCACGAACAGCGAATACACCCAGACCACGATCTGGTCCTTGGGCTGGTTCTTGAAATGCGGCTGGCGGTTCACGGTCCAGCTCATCAACCAGCGCGAATCGCGCACGCTGACGATGCCGCCGGTCACCACCTTGCCACTGAACGGGTCGCGCTTGGCGATCTTCTGGATGTAGTCCGGAATGCGTGCATCCAGCGTGGTCACCGTCGCCGATTCCCACTTGGTCTGCGGAATGTGCGCGCCGAACACGTCCGGGTGGCCAAAGGCCTCGTCCTTCGCGGCAATGCGGCGCCACAGATCCCAGGCCGGCGCCGCGCCTTCATTCAAACGCGCAGCCGTGTGGTGGTCGCCGTTGTCCGAGTTCTCGGTCAACGAACCGATCGTCATGAAAACAAGGTCATCCGCGCTCAGATCCACGCCACCGGCCTCGCCCTCGCGCGTCCAGTGGATGCGCGTGGCCTGCTTGCGGCCGGCCGCCAGATCGAAGTCGACGTCGGTCACCTCGGTGCCGTACTGGAACACCACGCCGTGGTCCTGCAGCCACTTCACCAGCGGCAGCACCAGCGATTCGTACTGGTTGTACTTGGTGAACTTCAGCGCCGAGAAATCCGGCAGGCCGCCGATATGGTGGATGAAGCGATGCAGGTACAGCTTCATCTCCAGCGCCGAATGCCATTCCTCGAAGGCGAACATGGTGCGCCAGTACAGCCAGAAATTGCTGTCCAGGAAGTCGCGGCCCAGCACCTCGTCGATGCGCTTGTTCTCCATCTCCTGCCGGGTGGCCAGGAACAACGCGATGATGTCCTTCTGCGCCTGTTCGCTCAGGGTGAACAGGCCGTCGGTGTGCGCATCCTCACCGCGATTGATCGTGGCACGCTGCAGCGAATAGTTCGGGTCGTCCTTGTTCAACCAGTAGAACTCGTCCAGCACACTGGCATCTTCAATCTCCAGCGACGGAATCGAGCGGAACAGATCCCACAGGCACTCGAAGTGGTCTTCCATCTCGCGGCCGCCACGGATCACGAAGCCCTTTTCAGGCACCTTCAGGCCATCCAGCGCGCCTCCGGCAATCTGCTGCTGCTCGAGAATGGTGATGCGCTCACCGGCCATGCGGCCATCGCGCACCAGGAACGCGGCGCCGGCCAGCGAGGCAAGGCCCGAACCGACGAACCATGCGCGCTTGTCATCGACACCGGCGGGCTTGCGCGGGCGCGCAAAGGCTTCGTAGTTGCCACTGCTGTAGTACATGCGTTGCTCCTTCCTGGAGGGGGTTCATCAGGAACCCGCAGTGGAATGACACAGCCATTCCATGCAGGTCATGCCCCTACTCTAGCGCCGAACCGATGTACCGTTTCCTGCACACAGGCTGCGACCGAATGACGCAGCCACGTCAGAGCTGTCGCCCCAGCAGCATGCCCGGCCAGCCATCCACATTGAACGGCGCGATTCGCGTGTAGCCGCAGGTCTCATAGAAGCGCACCAGATCACCGTTGCCACCGCCGTAGCAGTCCACACGCAGATGGTCGAGCCCGGCAGCGCGCGCCTGCTCATCGGCAAAGGCCATCAAGCGACGGCCGATGCCGCGCACGCGGGCGTCACGCGATGCCACCAGTACCCGCACATACAGCTCCGGCACGGTGGGCGCCGGCACATAGGGCATCGATTCGCCCAGCACCAGGAACGCGCGCACGTCACCCTGCTCGTTCTGCGCCACCCATGCACCCGGCAGCGCGCAGGCATCGGTCACCTGGGTGATCCGGCGCAGCATCGTCGACCACGGTTCGCTGCCCCACTGCTGCAGGTTGCCGATCGACACGAACCATTCGATGACTTCGTCGAAGAGCATCAGCACCGCAGGGGCATCGTCTACGTTGGCGCGGCGGATGTTCAAGATTTCCTTTCCAGCTTCAGTCATGCCTGCACTCCTTGACGTCCCGTAGATCCAGTAGTGCCAGGCCATGCCTGGCAGGTGCCCAGTGTATTGATCCAGCCCCCCGTCCACCGGATTTGACATGCAGGCATTTACCTGCCTATAGTCCACCCAAGGACGGCGCCTGTCCGCCCAAGCGAGGAACCTGCAATGGTCGATATCGCACACAGGGTCGGCATCAAGGCCCATGCAAGCCAAGTGTACGAGGCCTTGGCAACCCCCGAAGGCGTCGCCGCCTGGTGGGCTGAAGACACCCACGGCGACCGCGAAACCGGAGGCTCGGTCAACGTGCGCTTCACCGCCAATGGCCAGGAAATCGGTGCCATGGAAATGAAACTTGAGCAGCTTGTTCCAGGCGAGCTCGTGCTCTGGCAGTTCGTCGCCGGCCCTGCCGAATGGATCGGCACCCACGCGCGCTTTGTGCTGAAACAGGAAGGTAACTACTGCATCGTGCTGTTCACCCATGAAGGCTGGAAAGAGCGCGTCGAGTTCACCTCCCACTGCAGCACCAAGTGGGCGGTGTTCCTGCTCAGCCTCAAGGCGCTGGTGGAATCCGGCAAGGGCCAGCCCAACCCACACGACATCAGGATCGACAACTGGAACTGAAGACGCCCCGCATGAATGCAGACAAGGTGTTCAAGGCACTGGCCGACCCCACGCGCAGGACGCTGCTGGATCTGCTCTGCGAAGACAACGGGCAGACGCTCGGCCAGCTCTGCGAGCACCTGGACATGGCCCGGCAATCGGTCACCCAGCACCTGGGCCTGCTGGAAGACGCCAACCTGATCAGCACCGTGCGCCGTGGCCGCGAGAAGCTGCACTTCATCAACCCGGTGCCGCTGCACGAGGTGTACGAACGCTGGGTACGCAAGTTCGAGCAGCAGCGCCTGAGCCTGCTGCATGACCTGAAACGAGAACTGGAAGGAGAATGACGATGTCCGCAGAGTCCACCCGCTTCATCCACGTGATCTACATCGCCTCCACGCCGCAGAAGGTGTTCGAGGCCATCACCCTCCCCGAGATCGCCAGCCGCTACTGGGGCCACGAAAACGTCTCGGACTGGAAACCCGGCTCGCGCTGGCAGCATGTGCGTGCCAACGAAACGCGCTCGGTCGAACTGGTGGGCGAAGTGGTGGAAAGCACCCCACCCTCGCGACTGGTCATCACCTGGGCCGCCGCCTCGCAGGCGGAGAACCCGGACGCCTACAGCCGCGTCACCTTCGACATCGTGCCCTACCAGGACATGGTGCGGCTGACCGTCACCCACGACGAACTGGAACCGGGCAGCGGCATGGATACCGGCATCCGCCAGGGCTGGCCGATCGTGCTGTCGAGCCTGAAGTCGTTGTTGGAGACGGGCAAGGGGTTGGATGTGTTTGCGAAGCCGACAGGTTGAGCCTGCAGCGCTACGCTGCCACCGCCGCCCCCGTCTCCGCCCATTTCGGCATTCCTTCCCGCAGAGAACCATGTCTACCGGCATCTGCGGCGCTGCGACCGACGCAGTACAGGGCGTGGCGGAGAGCAGCTTCCAGACCAGATCGCTGCTGCTTATGCGTTTGCACCTGCTCAACTGTTGGCCAAGCACACTCAACAGGGTCGCGGAGATGGCTTTGTCGTTGCCAGAGTTCAACCTCGCTGCGAGCAAGCCATCTAGCCTACACCCTGTGGCGCTTGATAAAACTCCCCACCCTTCAGGTAGGGCACGAAAAAATATTTGTAAACGGCCGAATTGTTGTATTCGTCCGGCTCAAAGCCAAACAGACGTGCAGATGACATATGCGGCTGCACCAGCGCCTCATCCTTGGCATACATCGAAGTGGCAAACAGAGACTTCCTCACGACATCCCTGGTCTTCACCGAGCTAATCAGAGCCGAAGGGGGCTTTACTTGCTGATGGGCCTTGAAGGAATGAAAGAACATCAAATCCTCACGCAAGGTTATTTGATAAATTGCAGCCACGCCGACGGATTCAATTATATCAACATCAATGGTATCGGTATTTTTTCTAGTGGGGATTTTTTTTCTCATTCTCAACCGCACCCAGGATTCCTCTGGAGTGCTCACCTCGCCGCCATTGACGGAAACCCCGTAACTACTCCTCATGGTGACACTCTGGCACTGGATTTCCCCGTCCCCAGAAGATGCTTCGCCGCGGAGATCAGAGAAGTCGAGGTCCCCAGAGCCAATTGTTGCGTCTACTGAAATGGGCAAAGTGCTGTCACCAAAGCAGAGTTCACTCAGCACACCGTACCAGGGCTGGCTATAGGGCAGCAGCATCGAATCATTGATGACGATTATGTAATGCGCGCCGTCTGGCACATGCCCGGCAGCCTTGTGACGCTCAAACTGGTCCAGCTTGCTCCTGATAGCCGATGTGACCGACAGCAATCGCTCACGGAAAACCGCATCACGATCTTCCGGCTCCAACCTTCTCTGCTCAATGAGATTTCTGACGTCGGATTGTGGCGTTGGAGTGACCACCTCGAAACAGAACGTCTCCCCATTGCTCATTGCAATAAAGTCAGGCCCGGCATCATCGCTCCTGATCTCATCGAAACCCATTCCGAGAAGCTGATAGTAGAACAGCATTTCGGCCATCCTCTGGGAATATATGCCGACATCATCGTGCATGACTTGCGCATTGAACTGAGTATCCTTCAACTCCGAAAATATCAAGAAGATAGATTCCAGGCCTTGAAGTATGCAGTCAATGACCAACTCCATACGCTGACCACATTCCGGCGACTTCTGGAAGAAGTAGTCAAACCTCTTGGTCAGGATCTTCCGCCATTTGGCGCGAAGATGAGCCATGCACCTATCGTTGTCCCTGTTCTTTCTTGCAGACCCACGGTTGCCAGGAATTTTCACTTCATTGCTTGACATGACGATCGGGCTCGCGAATCCAGATTGTTGATATGGCATACAGGATTGGAAAAAAGCTACTGCTCTGTAGCATGCGAACACTGACCTCATGCCTGCAAGCACGGGGCAAGCGCACCGGCACGTCACCTGGGCACGTCAGAGTTTGGTGGACACTCACTCAGGAAACACGCAGTTGCCGCAGTTGAAATCTCAGCCCGCTAGCGCGCCGTCCAGCCCCCATCCACCGGCAGCGCCGTGCCAGTGATCTGCGCCGCAGCGTCCGAAGCCAGGAACACCACCATCTCCCCCAGCTGCTCGGGCGTCACGAACTGCAACGAAGGCTGCTTCTCGGTCAGCAGCGCACGCGCAGCGGTCTCCTGATCCGTGCCCTCGCGCTCGGCCAACGCGGTGATCTGCTGCTCGACCAGCGCCGTTCGCACCCAGCCCGGGCAGATGGCATTGGCGGTGATGCCGGTGCCCGCATTCTCCAGCGCGGTCACCTTGGTGAATCCCACCACGCCGTGCTTGGCCGCCACGTAGGCCGACTTGTTCACCGAGCCCACCAACCCGTGCACGGATGCGATGTTGATGATGCGGCCGGCGCCCTGCTGCTTCATGTGGGGCAAGGCCGCCGCCGTGGCATGAAACACCGCCGAGAGATTCAGCGCCAGGATCGCATCCCACTTCTCGACCGGAAACTCCTCGATCGACGCGGTGTGCTGGATGCCGGCATTGTTCACCAGGATGTCGATGCGGCCCATCGTCGCGACGGCGCGATCGATCAGTCCGCGCACCGCCTCGCCACGGGACAGGTCGGCACCGTCATGCGCCACGCGAACACCGAACTCGGTTTCCAGGTTGGTACGGATGCGTTCGATTTCCGCCGCATCGCCGAAGCCGTTCAGCACGATATCGGCGCCTTGCCGCGCCAGCGCGGTGGCGATGCCAAGGCCGATACCACTGGTGGAGCCGGTAACCACCGCAACCTTTCCACTGAACATGGGTGAGCTTCCATTGGGCGTAGGTGGCCAGTGTAGCTTCACCGGCGCGCCCCTTTAAGCGACGCTACCTTGGTCAATCAACGGTTAGAACGCGTTAGGCACCCGCCGAGGGAAGTGTCCAGCGTTCATTCAAAACGGACGGTACACCTCAGAGGGGGCACAGTCGTGGCCTCCTAGCGATACTGTCCGACTCCGACATAGGGCAATGCATCCATGCTTTGCCCGGCGGATCGAAATCGAACAGGTCCGAAAATAGCTTCTGCGGCCGTTCTACTCCCCCCACCGCCAACCGGGCGGGGCGCCTTTCATCCAGCAGATAAGGACAAGGACCAACACTACGGCCCACGTGTAGAGCTGAAACGCGATGGGCTCGCGAAATGGAGAGAACAGAAACGGACCCGCCAGCAGCAGGCCGAATGCGACTGCGTACACGAGCCAGCCCTGCCACGCGCACGGCATCCCCCAACCCCATCCGTACTTTTTCCTGGTAAACCAGTACTTCTTGCTGATCATTGCAATCTTCCTCGATGGCCGCCGGTCTCACGTACCTGATCCAAGCATGCTTTGAACTGTTCGTGAAGACGTCGGTCCAGAATCAAGTCAGTATCCCCTCTGGTTGTGACGAGAACAGAGCTACGGTCCGTGCGCAGCACGAAGACGTTGCGACCGTTCTGCATGCGGAACTTGCCAAGTTCAACGCCCCCTGTGCTGGTCCCAAGTTGCCGGTGAGGCAGCGTGATCCTTGAAGCATCGGAAGCGTCCTGCCACGAGACACTGGAAAGCGGGAGCTGCAGTCGGACAAACGCTGCTGACCCAATCAGCTGGCCATCTGTAACGGCGATGTACGCTGTCCGCGCTTGATATACGAGGCCAAAGGCAACTACGACAACAACGGCCAGCGCCGAGCCGAGCGCAATATTCCTGGCTGGCACCCCGCCAGAGCGGGATGCAAACCATATTGCAATCAGAACCACGGCTGCTGCCACGCATATGCCGAGAGGAAGCGCGTAGGCGTGAATCAGGGGTACATCCAGCGTCGATCGGCACATCATCAGGAACTACTCCGCAGAGATTGACCGCATGCCATAAACGTAAATCGTCTCGACAATTGTCTCAAATGCGTCTTCGTCACAGGTGACAAGGCCCACGCTTCGCATCGCGCGCAGAAACGAGCGGACCTCGTTCCATGTTACGGGCTTTGCGTGTTCATCGCAGATCATACTTGCACTGCCCCGCATGAGAATGCTTCGGCATCAGATACCGCGCAACAAACGCCCATTTCTCATCGATCACATCGGTCGAACAGGGGCTGCGCGCTGTGATGCCATTGCAGTGACACTGTTCATACCGAACTTCAAACACGCTCTAGAAGATGACGCTTGCCCGCTCAACGGTCGCGAGCGGATTGACCTTCCGCACCGCCTCCAGGAACAGCAGGAAGTCGCGGTTGAACAGCGTCAGGTTGTTGGTAAACGTCACGCACTTTCTGCCCGATGCCTTGCTGAAGCACACCTGCCAGACATAGCGCCCGTAGATCTTGTCGGACGTTCGTGTGACTGAGGTGATCTGCGAAAGCGGAACCGCCGTGGGCACCGGCCCACGTCGCAGGTAGAAGGATTCTGTATCAAAGAAATAGTGCTCGCGATCCTCTTTGCCATCCACCATCACCAAGGTCATGGACTTGCCAGAAATCCGGCGAGGGGGATCCAAACGCAGCCCTGATCCCAATGCAGAACGCGCGGTCGCTGACATTCGCCGAAGGGTGAACCAGAGGATCACCAACGGAAGTGCCGCAAGGACAATGAAGCCTACGGTCTTCAAAACAGTTTCCAGCGTGCTGGGCACACAGATCTCCAGGATGAACTTTCAGGCGATGCCCAAGTAGATCCACGCCACGCGTGGATGGCTCTCCTTCAACGCCCCATCACTTCCAATGATCCGGACCCAGGAACGGCAGGCTCAACACAAACACCGGAACCGCCACAGGAATCAACGCCGCGCCCAGCACCTTCCCAGCCGCCGTCCCAACACCCGGCTTGCCCTCCCTTTCCGGCAGGATCCGCTGGGCCCGTGCACTGATCGGCTGCGCCAGCTTCCCCTTCTCCGCCAGCGCAGCAGCGTCCGGCAACTTCACCCGCTCGCCGTCGCCCTCGAACAGCGCGCTGTAATAGCTGCCGCCCTTCTTTGAAAGATTACAGGCCCGATCAAACGCCAGCGCATAACGGCTCCGATCCTGCGGCAGGTAGTAGCGCGCCCGCTCATCCACATACTTCGCCTCGCGCGGGAGCACCTCAATCCGCTCCAGCTTGAACTGCGCGGCCTGTTCCGGCGTCACCTGCTCCGGCCGCAGCAGCAGCGCATAGCTGCCGTGCACCTTGGCCTTGTTGGCCGGGTCGCGCCAGTCCTCATGGAAGTACATCTGCGCGCAGGCCACCGCCTCGCGTAGCGGGCTGTCCATTAGCGCGCGGTACTCGCGGAACGGTGCAGCATTGAAGCGCATCGGTTCTTCAAAGCGCGGCAGCAGGTACAGCTGGCCATCGTCGGCCACGAACGCACCCGTGATCTCGCGGCTTGAAGCATGCTCCTCCGGACCACTGGCACAGCCAGACAGCAGGCCAAGGCACAGGGCGGAGAGAATGAAAAGAGACGTTCGCATGTCGTGTTCGAGGGCTTCCCAGGGAAAACGGCCACGCCCGGGAGGACGAGGCCAGCCCGTCATGGTGCCACGGCACCGCATGCGATGCAGAGCCCGCCTTACTTCAACCGCTCCACCAACCGCTGCCCCACCTCCAGCGCCGACGCCGGGTTCTGCCCGGTAATCAGCTCGCGGTCCGCCACCACATGCCCGGTCCATGGCGTGGTGTTGCTGCTGAACGTCGCACCCGCCCGCTGCAACGCGGTCTGCGGGTAGAACTTCATCTCGCCACCACCCAGCAACGGCTTGGCCTGCTCTTCTTCCTGGTTGCTGATCACCGTCATCTGGTAGCCGCTGTAGATCCACTTCGGCGTGGCCGGGATCGCACCCGCTTCCAGCTTTGCCACGAAGCCCGCAGCATCCGGCAGCGTGGACAGCAGCGCGATCGGCCCGTGGCAGACCAGCGCGGTGGTCTTGTTGCGCTGGTGGAAGTCGGCCAGCAGCCGGCCCAGCGCCGGGCTCTTCAGCAGGTCCTGCATCGGCGCGTGGCCACCGGGAATGTAGACCGCATCGAAACGCGCGTAACCCTGCTGCTCGACGCGCGCCAGGCTGACCACAGGCGAGGCCGTCGGCGAGGTCAGCGCCAGTTTCTCCATCAGGTCCTTGTGCAGCTTCAGCTGCGCGGCATCGTTGCCGAAGTACGCCTGCGTCACCGAGGACGCATCCACGGTCGGCGCGCGCCCCTGCGGCGTGGCGAAGGTCACCTCGTGGCCCGCGTCCAGCAGCAGCTTGACCGGCTGCATCAGCTCGTTGAGATAGAAGCCGGTGGACAGCACCTTGCCGTCCTTCAGGTCCAGGTGGTTTTCGTCGGACAGCACCACCAGCACGTTGGCGGCATGCGCGCCGCTGGCGGCCAGGGTCAGGGCCAGCGCTGCGGCCAGCCGGGTCATCAGGTTCATGCGGAGCTCCTATCGGGGTATGGCGGCCACTTTATTCACCGCCCCAGCGGCGATAAATTGGCCCCATCGCAAAACATCTGTTCCCCGGAGAGCCAAATGAGCCGCAAGTTCGACTACCTGGGCGATGTGGAGGTGTTCCTGGCGGTAGTCGAGCACGGCTCGTTCACGGCTGGCGCGGTGGCGCTGTCCACCACGCCCTCGGTGCTGAGCCGCGCGGTCACCCGCCTGGAAGCGCGGCTGGGCCGGCAGCTGCTGCAGCGGACCACCCGCCGCGTGGGCCTGACCGACGCCGGGCGGCTCTACCTGGAACAGGTGCGCACCGCCTTCGGGCTGCTGGACGACGCCGAGCGCGACGTACTGGCCCAGGACGGTGCGCTGGCCGGCCGCGTGCGCCTGAGCGTGCCCACCACCTATGGCCACTACCGGCTGCCGCCCGTGCTGGCGCGCTTTGCGCAGCAGTACCCGCAGGTGCAGGTGGAACTGAACATCACCAACCGCAACGTGGACCTGGTGGCCGAAGGCTTCGACCTGGCCATCCGCCTGGGCCAGCTGCCGGACAGCGGGCTGGTGGGGCGCAAACTGGAAGACGCCCCGCTGCTGCTCGTGGCCGCGCCGGACTACCTGCAGCGCCGCGGCACGCCGCAGACGCTGGACGACTTGCAGCAGCACCTGTGCCTGCCCTTCGTGATGCCGCGTACTGGGCGACTTGCGCCGTGGATCTTCCGCGACGGCGGGCGCGACGTGGACTGGCTGCCGCGTTCGTCCATCGAGACTTCCGACGATGTGCTGGGCGTGGTGTCGCTGGCCGAACAGGGTATCGGCATCTGCCAGAGCTACAAGTTCATCGTGCGCGAGCGGTTGCAGCGCGGGCAGCTGGTGGAGGTGCTGCCGCAGTTGCGGGGGAGATCGCGCCCGTTTTCGGTGATCTATGCGCCGCATCGGCGGCAGTCGGCGGCGGCGCGGGCGATGATTGAGTTGTTGGTGGGGAATGCGGCTGAGGATCGCGTTGGTTGAAGTTGGGAGGATCGTTGGCGGTGTCGGGTTTGAACCGCTTTTCGGGATGTGCGGCTGATCGCGTGCCGCTGCTTGGCGAGGCGGACTAAGAACTGTTGCAAAGAAGGCTGTCGCGCTATTCGCTTGTGGCATGGGCGATTGCGCCACTTTGATTCGCCATCAGCAGAGCAGCTGCGCGAATACGTCTGCTGGCGTCGCGTGCTGCACGAATGGCGCATGCAACAATAGTTCTTCGCTCTCGGATTCGACGATTCCTTCGCGAATTTCTATTGGCATTCGGAGCGGCGGCGTAAACACCATGGCGCGCCACCGACAACGGGTGGCTCGGGTCTGCAAACCCGAAGAAAGCGATGTCTGTAGTTTGCGCTTGCCCGTCGGCACCGTGCTGAACCGGTGCCGGCGGGCAATCCGTCGGCCTTTCTGGCGGGCGGTGCGTGGGGGCTTTCGGGCCCACCGGTTTATGACATCGCTTCTTCCGGTTTGCAGCCACGCATCGTCCGCCACCTCTTCACGGTGGCGCTGTTAAGCACAGCCACGGAAGCCGACGCCATGAACGAATCCGACACCTTCTCCTCGTACACCGTTGTTGAACCCATCAACGACGACACTCCCCTGCCCGACCTGAACTCCCTGCTCGGCATTCTCAAGCGCATGCGCGGCTGCGAGGGTGCAGATGGGCACCCCTGGCCAGAGACCGATGTGTCACCTGGCCGCCGCGTGAGCCTGGCGAGGAGCGAGCGCGCGATGGTGGGGGCGCTGACTGTGCTGGAGCTTTTGCACGCGGCGGACCGCTGCCGGGTGGCAGCGGACCCGGAGCGGCATTTGGATGAGGGGGTGGTTGATGGGCTGTTTCTGGCCTGCAGGGGGTTGGTTGAGTGGGCTTGTCGGGAGGTTAGGCCGGAGTGACCCTCGCGCGCCCCTTGACGACATCGATACCGTTCGTTACTCAAACGTCCGCCTCCGGTCAGAAGCGGTCGGTCGTTGAAGATACGTCAGACAATGGCCCGCTCCGCCCTTGCAGCACCAATTGTGCACCGCGCTAACAATGCCGTTGAGTCAAAATTTCGATCCAATGCCGTTAAAATAGCCAGCTAAATAATGCCCCCGCAGGAGGAACTATGGAAAAGGAAATCATACAGAGGTCGGTCAGTCGGCTTGCCAACACGATGCGCATCTATGCGGAGCGACATCTTCTGTACAAGGGATTGGTGGCAGTAGACAGAGAAGAGGCAATCGAGAATCTGGATAGAGCATGGGAAGCAATACTTGAGGCTTTTCACACTTTATACGACGTCTCCAAGAATGAGTTCGACTACTTTGCGACCGCAGATACGTCATTGCTGATCTCATTGCGCAATGCGCTGCACCATCGCGATCATTCATTGTTCTCTAGTTTACTTCCGGAATTGTGGCTGTGCGAATCCCCTGAGCTGCGAGAAGGTGCGGCATACTTGTTGGCGAGTCATAATTCTCTGCGGGGCCGGAAGTCCCCAATGCATCACTTTATCAAGCTGGAGGACATATACTCTCGCCTAGACCCTAGCAAGAAATCCCCTGAGCTTGTACGAATCGGGAAGATTCCTGAACTCCAGCAGAGATTCAATCTAATTGCGCAAGACCTTGGACTTGAAATTGTCATAGCGGAGGCGAAGGCCGAGCGATATCCTGAGAAACAAGTTTATATTGACATCGTGCCAATACTTATATCCGGCGTGCGCAGGGCATTCAGGAATCTCAAAGAACTGGGGGTTGAGTTCAAAGGATACGACGCAAAAACCTACGAGAATTGTTTCGTCGAAGAGTTGGAGATTGACCTCACATCCTTTGAGTTCAAAATGCTCAGAATGAACATGATTCAGCTCCACCTCGGCCCGGCCTTGACAATTAATGAGGCAGCAATCTCATATGATCGCAAAGAGCGCTCCAACAAAGTTAGCATTGACCCCTTAATCACGCAGTAATTTGCTGGTTTTCACAATCAAGCGAAGGCGGTCGCACGTCACATTTCAAAGTACTTGAGCTTCGACCGGCCGGAGTTTCCAACGAGGCCTTGCTGCAACCAACTACCCAACCTCCGGCTTGCGCATGATCGCCCGAGCCATAATTTCTGTAGTGTAGGCCTCTCGTGCTTTAGTCCGATCCGTACGCGGATTGTACTTTCCGTCCTTATACATGCGCCACTCCGCGTTAAGAAGACGCTCGTCCAAATGGTTCAAGTTCAAATTCAGCCAGTTGCAAAGTTGCTGAAAATTGTCAGCAACAGCCTCGCCTTTGCGCACCGTCAGAACCATTTCCAGGTCGATAGGATAATTGCGATCTTCTGCCGCCATGATTGCACTTCTAGCGGTCCTCAGAAGCTCTTGACCCGTGAAAGTGAACACATTATCAAGAATATCATGCCGCAGGCCATACTCAATTCTCGCAGACTTCGAGTGCGACCAGTATCTATCCTCTAGCAAATTCACCCTATCAAGATACGTTTTCAGAATCTCGAATTCCGCATATCCCCTAGTGTCAATAACCAACTCTTCAAAGGTTTTTAGCTTAATGTTGGTTTTCTCGGCAGCCTCAAAAGCCCCTTTCTGAAAACCATTTGTTGAAACTATGAAGCCACGGTCAGCACCAACGTCCTCAGCAATTGCCCTGAGCGCTAACACCTGAGCCTTCGTAACCTTAGCCTTCCAGAATTTGGCCTCGACCAGCCATATTAAATCCTCTCCAAGGAACCTGGTTCGAACAAACACATCTATGTCATGGCATGTCCTAACGCCTTGCACGCGAACATTTGTTTGGGCTTCGGCACCGAGCGACACAAAGTGATCCTTTATTCGCTCCTGAAATTCAAACCAATCTTTTGGCATAGGGAAACTCATAGATTGAATGAACAGGCGGGCAACACCATTACGCCAAGCCAAGATTATGAATCAACTTATACATCAAGTGGGGACTGATCGCCGAGATAGGCTATTCTCCGACGTCCCCACTCTCTCCAACAGGCTGTGCATTAACGCCGTAGTGATAGTCTTGTTGCGGAAGACTACAGCTTAGACTGCTTCGATAATTGTAGTTGATCCGTCAGAGAACCATTTCAAGATCGAGGAGCATTGCTCCACGTGCCTGCCACATCCAGCCACGCAGCCCCTCTAGCTATGCCCTGCCCGCGTATGCCTGCACGATGAACGGCTTCGCTTGCTCGAGTTCTTCAAAACTGGAGATTGTAACCTCCAGATCACCCGTTCCCCAGTGACCAAATGCCCTCGCATCACGCATATTGGGTGCAAGTGGCATGAGAGAATCTGGGTCCACGTGTAAAAATAAAAGCAGACGGCTCTTCTGAGGAACAACCGTTGCGAAGTTCTTCAGACGCTTGAAGGCCATGTACAACTTCAGCTCTTTTCGCTGAACGTCATCACCAAGCGATCCGATGAAGTCATCCAGTGAGCTGACCAACTCTTTCATATCCGGCCCAAACAAGCCCATCCATTCTGCATAGCTACGGTCGCCAGTAGCTCCAACTGGTCGAGTCCCACTCGCAGGCTGGGCCTCAACCTCTTGGATCCGCGGCCTCGGCTTGGATCGCGGGCCGCCGACAGTGTTGACCTGCTCAAAGAGCAGAAGATCAGCACCAAAACGGCGATACCGGATCAGCTCCACGCCCTGATTGATCTGCTGAACGGCATGCGCATCGAACTTTGTGAAATCAGAGGCGATACAAAGAACTCGCGGTGAACTCCAGTCAATCTGTGCAGCCACATCCATGCCAAGAGTGTCCATCACTTGGAGCTTGAACTCCGCTTGGTGGTCCATCAACCAGTTCAGGTAGTAGAGACCCTGGTTGATTACGTTCTCGCCGAGGGAACGCTTGTACTCAAGAATCACAGGACTATTGTTCTCGTCCAGGCCCAGTGAGTCGATACGGCCGCCGTGAGTTTTCCCCGTAGCATATTCGGTGGCAACGAAACGGATACCCAACATGGGCAATAGATTGGCTTCGATAAGCGATTGAAGCGGCCTCTCCAAGTCGGACGCACTTCCGCGCAACTCCATCGCCTTGCCATCTACCAATCTAAAGAGTTTAACGTCGCTCACTTTCTCTATACCCGTCTCTTCAAATTAAGGTCATTTTTTTATTGCTAGAGCCCATAGCCCGCGAAGTGCAAACGATGGCCTCGCCAGAGCAAGTGAGACCCAACTAGACTCTCACGCAACACCCGCAACGAGACGTCGGTGGCTACTCAAGCTTGCGAGTACCAACGGCCGTCTTGAGCATCTTCAGAATCACCAGCGCGAATGCACGGCTCTTGCTTTCGCTATCCAGCACTTCCAGCGACAGCTTCTCGTGGTCAGTCATGGCGTCGAGAACGGTGTCGAGAACGCGCTTGGGGAACAGCCCATGCATCACCTGCTCCACCGAGTGGTTGTTTACCTGGGCCATTACATCTTCCTGACGGCTAATGCGCTGAGCGATGCCAGTGAGGAACTGCAGCTGATCGTCATCACTAACTTCCGCACCGAAGATATCGTTCAGCGCTTCGATGATTTCCGATAGGCGCTTCTTTTCAGGGTCATGTGGGTTGCCGCTGCCCACGTCACTACCGGGCTTTAGGGTGTATTCGCCCTCCTCCTCACTCAAGCGCAGGCAGTGCTCAGCGCGCTTGCTTAGACGGTAATGACTCAATTGCAGCTCGCCCACGTCCACATCGTCTTGTTGCAGACGGTCCACGCGCAGTAACGGATGGAGGTGCTTGGCGTACACGCAGAGCTGCTCCAGTTCCCGGTCCTCGTAGGGCACAATCTGCGAGAGGAACTCGTACAGGCGCACAAAGCTCTGCAGGTTCTTGCGGAACAGGTCGAGCTGGTCCACCTGCTCGCCGGCCTCTTTCAGTGCGTGCTCGGCTTTCTTCAGGCCGGCGCTGTCGCCATTGGCTTCGGCCGTGCGCTTGTAATCCAGCGCTTGTTGGCGGGACTCCACGGAGAAGGCATAACGCTTGGCAAAGCGCTCCTTGGCCGGTGTGCAGTAGTAGCTGAGCTTGCTGGCCGCCGCCTTGGGGTCGAAGAAGGCCATGGCGAACGCCTCGACCTCCTGCCAGTGATAGATCCCCTCAGCATCCAACTTCTTCTGCAGGTCATAAATGATCTGCGGGTCGGTCACATCGGTCAGCTCGGCCTTGGCGTAGTACGGCAAGAAGGCGTCGAGAATATCCTGCGGTTCGTTGAAGAAGTCGAGGATGAAGGTTTCCTTGCTATCCCCAAAGGTGCGGTTCAGTCGCGACAGGGTCTGCACGCAGTCCACGCCTTGCAGCTTCTTGTCCACGTACATGGCGCAGAGCTTGGGTTGATCGAAGCCGGTCTGGTACTTGTTGGCCGCGATCATCACATTGAAGTCCTGGGTATCGAAGGCGTCCGCCAGGTCACGGCCATTCAGGCCGGCGTTGAGTAGACTGCTGCTTTCCGTCACCTCTTCGGGAATCACCTCATCCGATAACACGCTGCCGGAGAACGCCACCAGCGGGTGCACATCGCTGTAACTCATCTGCTGCACATAGGCCTTTACCGCCAACTGGTAACGCACAGCCTCCTGGCGGCTGCTGGTTACCACCATGGCCTTGGCCTGGCCACCCAGCAGGCCACGGATATTGGCGCGGAAGTGCTCGACGATTACCTCGACCTTCTGGCTGATGTTGTAAGGGTGCAGACGCACCCAACGGGCCAGCTTGATGCGCGCCTTCTTGCTGTCCACCTCGTCATCATCGCCATCCGGATGGGCGATCTTCCAGGCGGTGCTGTAGGTGGTGTAGTTGCGCAGCACGTCGAGGATAAAACCTTCCTCGATGGCCTGGCGCATGGAGTACAGGTGAAACGCCTCCGGCTTGTTGGTGGAACTGGGCGGCAACGTCGGATCGGCTGGGCGACCGAACAGCTCCAGGGTCTTGGCCTTGGGCGTAGCGGTAAAGGCGTAGTAGCTGATGCGCTCATTCGGTTGGCGCGCCTGCACGGCGGCGTCGAGCAGCTCTTCGGCGCTGGCTTCCTCGGCCTCCAAAGCATCGCTACCAAGAATCTGTTTCAGCTTGCTGGCCGATGAGCCGGTCTGCGAGGAATGCGCCTCGTCGGCGATTACCGCATAGCGCCCGCTGGCCAGCTTGGGGTATTTGTCCAGGGCGTCGAACAGCGCCGGGAAAGTCTGAATGGTGACGATGATGATGCGCGTCTGTTCGGCCAACGCCTCGGCCAGTTGTTCGGATTTGCTCTGGTTGCCGACATCACGGCTGATCGGTTTGACTACACCCTGAGCGTGCTCGAACTGGTAGATGGTGTTCTGCAGCTGGCTGTCCAGAACCGTACGGTCGGTGACCACGATCACCGAGTCGAACAGCCGTTGGCCGGCATAGTCATACAGCGAGGCCAGTTGATGGGCGGTCCAGGCGATGGAGTTGGACTTGCCCGAGCCGGCGCTGTGCTGGATCAAGTAGCGCTTGCCCGGCCCTTCGGCACGGGTGGTGTTGATCAACTTGTTGACCACTTCCCACTGGTGGTAACGCGGGAAAATCATCATCTCCTTGGTTACCGGCGTGCCGTCAAAGCTTTCGCTGGTTTTCTTGTCCAGGTGCAGAAAGCGCCCCAGCACCTTGAGCCAGGCATCCGGTTGCATCAGACGTTGCCACAGGTAGCTGGTCGCGTACTGGCTGTCGTCTGCAGGCGTTGGGTTGCCCGCTCCGCCTTCTTCGCTGCCAAGGTTGAACGGCAGGAAGAAGGTGTCCTTACCCGCCAGTTGGGTGGTCATCGCCACCTCGTTCTGGCCGACGGCAAAGTGCACCAGCGCACCGCGCTTGAAGGTCAGCAACGGCTCCGGCTTGCGCGTCAGCGGGTCTTTTACCGGGCGGTCGTAACGGTATTGGCGCTTGGCGTTTTCCACCGACTGCTTGAACTCGCTTTTCAGCTCCAGCGTGGCCGTGGGGATACCGTTGACGAACAGCACCAGATCCAGCCGTGGGTTGTAGCTTTGCCCGCTGCTGCCCGCCTCACGCGCATGCGGCGAATAGGACACCTCCGGCACCACGCGCAAGCGGTTGCACTGGTAGCGCTTGAGGGTATCCGGGTTCATGCCGTGGTCGGGCTGGAAGCTGCACAGCTCCACCTTCACCGCCGGCAGCTTAAAGCCATGGCGCAACACATCCAGAGTGCCGCTCTGCTCCAGCTCGCGCACCAGCTTTTGCACCAGCACCTCTTCCGGCGCATTAGGGTTGGCCTTGGCGAGCTTGTCCCAGCGCTCGGGCCAGGCGTCCTTGAAGTAGCCCAGCACATCTTCGGTATACAACGCCGTGCGCCGGTCATAGCTGCTAGCAGTACCCACCAGCCAGCCTTGGGCAGCCAGGGCGTCGATAATGTCGCGTTGAAACTGAGCTTCCTTGCTGCCCGCCATTTATACGGCCTCTACTTCTATCGTGGGGACTTGCACGCTGACCGGAGGCTGCCAGTCGCGCACGTCGATTTTGCCTGTGACGGCGGCGGAAATTAGGGCGGAGCGGCGCTCGTGCAGTAATAATACGGCCTGATTTGTTTCGCTTATGAGGCCTGAATATTTTCGCTTCAACTCGGATACTAGTTCATCGATCTGCACCTGCTCGCTCACTGGAGGGATAGCAACTGGAATGTCATAAATTTGTTCTACACGCAGATGCGAAACTGTACTTCCATGCGCAACGCTTTCGATGTATCGGGCAAGGCAATCTGAGGTAAGAAAATCAAACAGAAAGGTCGCGCAGCCCAAGTCGTGCGGAATAATGTTCATCATTCTCTGACCAAGACATAAAGGAACCGCCTCGGGCACTAAACACACCTCACCCGCCGGAGCCTCCCGGGTGAACAGAATCGAGCCAGCCGGAGGAACACCGCGCTGCGTCCATATTCTAAAGTTGGCCTCATCCGTATAAAGACCCCCATCAAGACTAAGAGCTTGATTTTTAACATTTGATGTTCTGACGACCAAATATTCACCATCGTCTACATATTCCGGCGTTCTATTTTTACAGTCGATAATTGTAGAAACGAATTTTAGCCGACTTACGTTCCAATGCACCGGCACCTCCCCCAACCATTCCACGCCGGAATCTTTCATCGGCACCGTGGGGTCGAGGCCTTTGGTGACGGCATGGGAAATTACGGCTTGGCGCTTTTCCTTAAGCAGTTCGATCAGGCGCTGCTGCTCTTCGATCAGCGCGTCGATGCGGGCGGTTTCGTGGTCGAGGAAGCGGGCGATTTGGGTTTGTTCAAAATTAGATGGAATTGCTGCGGGATGATTTAATAAATCTTCTTGCGTCATACTCGGCAGAGCAGTGCTCGTCGAGTAAAACTCAAAGGGTATTGTAAGAGCGTAGTAGTAAAGAAATTTCGCAGAAGTTCCCTTGGCGACCTCCGTGTAGAACATAGTATCCACGGTCCAAAATCGACCATTTATATAGAGAGGCTTATTAATAGTACCTTTCCGCCCCAGCAGGACGGACTCACCATCATGCAGATACTGACTGGCTTTGGAGAACATGCCCCCAGAGCCAATGACCGGATACTCACCATCAGTGCTTTCAACGTCCTTGTAGTCTTTGCCATTACGTATCCAAGCCAGATTTTTCAGTGAGCCTCTGATCCAGTGCGCCGGCACCTCTCCCAACCATTCGACGTCAGAATTCTTGTATTCCGGGTATTTCTGAAACATCATGCCGACAGCCCCTCAATCATCTGCTTGATACGGTCGGTGCAGACTTTTAGGTTACGGTCGATCTCGACCAATGGGCGCGGCGGCTGGAATACATAGAAGTGGCGGTTAAAGGGGATCTCGAAGCCGACAATGCCGACTTCGCCGTCCTGCGCATCGGATTTGCTTTCGTCGATCCAGGCATCCGGCACATGGGGCATGACTTCGCGCGCAAAGTACTCATGCACAGATTCGCCCAACGGCACGTTCTCGTTATCGCGCAGGCCGGCGTCGGCTTCCGGCTGGCCTTTGGTCATGCAGATATCCGCCTCGGGGTCGCGCTCGCTTAGAGCGCTCATCAGGGCTTTTACCTCCGGTGTGCTGAGACTAACGCCGTGCACGGCGAGGGCTTTTTTCAGCAGTTTGCTAAACTTCTCGCGGTTGCGGTGCAACACACAGGCGTCCATCGTTCGCAGGGCGACTATCAGTTGCTGTTGGACGGCGCTGTCGAGTTTCTGCAGGACTCTTTCTTCCAGCACTCTAGCGATGCGCTCGGCGCTGGCTTGGAAGTTCAGGCGCAGCGGGCGTTCGACGGTGATGCGGCGGTAGCCGAAGGCGTCGATGGGGAAGATTTTGCTCAGCGTGGATTGCTCGAAGCTGCCATACAGGCGCACAAGCTCGCTGATTTGATCCTCGGTGATGTACTGGCGCTTACTGCCCAGCGACTTGCGCATTTTGGCGTAGTGCTGGGTGCCGTCGATCAACTGCACCTTGCCCTGGCGAGCAGCGGTCTTGTGGTTGCTGAGTATCCACACATAGGTGGCGATGCCGGTGTTGTAGAACATGTCGGTGGGCAACGCGACGATGGCTTCGACGAGATCGTTCTGCAGCAGGTAGCGGCGTATCTCCGACTCACCCGAACCTGCACCGCCGGTAAACAATGGCGAGCCATTGAGGATGATGCCGATGCGCGAGCCACCGTCGCGCGGGTCACGCATCTTGCTGACCAAGTGGAGAAGAAACAGCAGCGAACCGTCGGACACCCGAGGCAGACCGGGGCCGAAGCGGCCGTCGAAACCTTTGTGGCTGTGCTCGTCGGTGATCTGCTTTTGCACCTTCTTCCATTCCACGCCAAACGGCGGATTGCTGAGCATGAAGTCGAAGCGCTTATCGGCCAGCAGGTCGTTGGATAGGGTATTGCCGAGCTTGATGCTGGCCACGTCCTGGCCCTTGATCAGCATGTCCGCCTTGCAGATAGCGTAGGACTCGGGGTTGAGCTCCTGGCCGTGCAGCGACACGCTGACCTTTTCGCTGATGGACTGGATGTACTCATCACCCTCGGACAGAAAGCCGCCGGTGCCGGCGGTTGGATCATAGATGGTGACGATGCTGTTGGGCGCGAGCTTGTGGTCCTGATTGGTGATCACCAAGGAGGTGGTGAGGTGCACGATATCGCGCGGCGTGAAGTGCTCACCGGCGGTTTCGTTAGAGCTCTCCGCAAACTTGCGGATCAGCTCTTCAAAGATGATGCCCATGCCGAAGTTGCTGATGCGCTCCGGGCTCAGATCCGCAGCTGCGAAACGCTGTACCACTTGATAAAGCAGGTTGGCAGTTTCCAGCTGCTGAACGAAATCTTCAAAATGGAAGTGCTCGAAGATCTCACGTGCATCCCTGCTGAAGGCTTGCACATAGCTCATCAGATCGGCTGCGGTCTGCGTATCAGATAGAGTGCTGAGATTGAGCGATGACGCATTAAAGAACTGCTGGCCTGAAGCGCGCAGCAGCAGCATCTCTCGCACTTGATCTGGCCGCCCTTGCTGAGCCGAAACTTGTTTGATCACCTTGCCCTTGGTCGGCGCGAGCACACACTCCATTCGGCGCAAAAGAGTAAACGGCAGAATGATTCGACCGTACTGGGACTGCTTGAAGTCACCACGCAGAAGATCAGCAATCGACCAGAGGAATGCGGCCGTTTGGGAGTGATTTTCCGTGTTCACGCAACAACACCTTGGATCGAATGCAAGGCGAAAGTCTACACTCAAGGCTGACCGGCGGAGCAACGAACCGCCTCCCCGCCCCGCCCCTTTTCCAGAGCCCCCCCCCTTGGCATCGGCTGCCGGCCAGCGGCCGGCACTACCGCATCCAGATGGCACATCAGCACCAATGTCTGCGAGGCCATCCCCTCAAACAACAAGGGCGCCTCTCGGCGCCCTCATTCTTTCAACTCACTCCCACTCAATGGTCGCCGGCGGCTTCCCCGAGATGTCATAGACAACCCGCGACACCCCCCGCAACTCATTGATGATCCGGTTGCTCACCGTCCCCAGGAACTCATACGGCAGGTGCGCCCAATGCGCCGTCATGAAGTCGATCGTCTCCACGGCCCGCAGCGCAATCACCCACTCATAGGCCCGCGCATCGCCCACCACGCCCACCGACTTCACCGGCAGGAACACGGCAAACGCCTGGCTGGTCTTGTCGTACAGATCCGCCTTGCGCAGCTCATCAATGAAGATGGCATCGGCCTTGGCCAGCAGTTCGGCGTATTCGCGCTTCACTTCGCCCAGGATACGCACGCCCAGGCCCGGGCCCGGGAACGGATGGCGGTAGACCATGGTGCGCGGCAGGCCGAGCTCGACGCCCAGGCGGCGCACTTCGTCCTTGAACAGCTCGCGCAGCGGCTCCACCAGGCCCAGCTTCATGTGCTCCGGCAGGCCGCCCACGTTGTGGTGGCTCTTGATCACATGCGCCTTGCCGGTCTTGCTGCCGGCCGACTCGATCACGTCCGGGTAGATGGTGCCCTGCGCCAGCCACTTGGCGTTCTTCAGCTTGTTCGACTCTTCGTCGAAGATCTCAACGAACAGGTTGCCGATGATCTTGCGCTTGGCTTCCGGGTCGCTCACGCCTTCCAGTGCGGCGAAGTAACGGTCGGCGGCATTCACGCGCACCACCTTCACGCCCATGTGCTCGGCGAACATCGCCATCACCTGGTCGCCTTCCTGCCAGCGCAGCAGGCCGGTATCCACGAACACGCAGGTCAGCTTTTCGCCGATGGCCTTGTGCAGCAGCGCGGCCACCACGGACGAGTCGACGCCGCCGGACAGGCCCAGGATCACTTCGTCATCGCCCACCTGTTCGCGCACGCGGGCGATCTGGTCGTCGATGATGTTGGCGGCGGTCCACAGGGTCTGGCAGCCGCACACATCCACCACGAAGCGGCGCAGCAGCGCCTGGCCCTGCAGGGTGTGGGTCACTTCTGGGTGGAACTGCACGCCGTACCAGCGCTTTTCTTCGTTGGCCATGGCGGCCACCGGAATGCGGTCGGTGGTGGCGGTGATGGTGAAGCCCGGCGGTGCAACGGAGACGTGGTCGCCGTGGCTCATCCAGACATTCAGCTTCGGCTCGCCGCCGTGGTCGCTCAGGCCCTTGAACAGTGCATCGGGGTTGATCACGTTCACTTCGGCGTGGCCGAATTCGCGCTGGTCCGCCGCTTCGGTGGCACCGCCCAGCTGGGCGGCCAGGGTCTGCATGCCGTAGCAGATGCCGAAGATCGGCAGGCCGCTGTCGAACACTTCCTGCGGTGCGACCGGCGCACCCGGCAGCGTGGTCGATTCCGGGCCACCGGACAGGATGATGCCCTTGGCGCCGAACGCGGCGATCTCGGCCGGGTTGTGGTCCCACGCCCAGATTTCGCAGTAGACGCCCAGCTCGCGGATGCGGCGGGCGATCAGCTGCGTGTACTGCGCGCCGAAATCGAGGATGAGGATCTTGTCGTTATGGATGTTGGTCATGGTGCCGTTCCAGTGGTGTTTTTCGCAGCGCCCGGCGCTTCAAGGCTCTGCGTCAGCGTGGCGATGAACGCCTCGCGTTGTTGAATATGTGAGGGGTCTTCCTCGTCCCAGCGCAGCATCAGCAGACCGTGCGGTGCGTTGGGGTTGGCGCGGTCGGCGCGCGGCAGCTCGGCGACTTCCTGCACTTCGCTGCCCGGCACGATGCGCCGTTGCAGCGCCGCCATCGAGATGCCCGAATCCGCAGCCCCCCAGGATGCCCAGCGCACACTCATCCGTGCGGGCTCCAGCGCGCCCAGTACCGGTGTCAGCACCGGATCATCCGGCCCGTGCAGCAGCTCGGTAATGCATTGCAGCGTGACCTGCAGCGGGCGCTCGCCGGTGCCTTTCAGCAGCCAGCGCTGCTCGCCGGCGGCCTGCACCTGCCAGCCCTTCGGCAGCGAGAACGCGTTCTGGCACGCCCGTACGTCCTGCAATTGCGAAACCGCCGCGCCCGGAGACCCGGAGCGCGGCGGCGGTTCGGACAACGAACAGCCTGCCATCAGCAGGCTGCCCGTAATCGCAAGAGCAGTTCGCAAGCGCATCAGGCGCGGTAGTTCGGCGGCTCTTTGGTGATGGTCACGTCGTGGACGTGGCTCTCACGCTGGCCGGCGCCGCTGATCTTCACGAACTTGGGCTTGCTGCGCATGTCTTCGATGGTGGCGCAGCCCACGTAGCCCATGGTGGCGCGCAGGCCGCCCATCAGCTGGTGGATGATGCCGCCCACCGGGCCGCGGTACGGCACGCGGCCTTCGATGCCTTCCGGCACCAGCTTGTCGGCGGTGGCAGCGTCCTGGAAGTAGCGGTCCTTCGACCCCTTCTCCATGGCAGCCAGCGAACCCATGCCGCGGTAGCTCTTGTACGAACGGCCCTGGTACAGCTCGGTCTCGCCCGGCGATTCCTCGGTACCGGCCAGCAGGCCACCGACCATGATGGTCGAGGCGCCAGCGGCCAGCGCCTTGCCGATGTCGCCCGAGTAGCGGATGCCACCGTCGGCGATCAGCGGGATGCGGTCCTGCAGCGCTTCGGCCACCAGGTCAATGGCGGTGACCTGCGGCACGCCGACGCCGGCAACCACGCGCGTGGTGCAGATCGAGCCCGGGCCGATGCCGACCTTCACGGCGTCCGCGCCGCTGTCCAGCAGCGCCAGTGCGGCTTCGCCGGTGCAGATGTTGCCACCGATGACCTGCACGTTCGGGAAGTTCTTCTTGACCCAGCTGACGCGGTCCAGCACGCCCTGCGAGTGGCCGTGCGCGGTATCAACCACGATCACGTCCACGCCGGCGGCGACCAGCGCTTCCACGCGGCGATCGGTATCGCCCCCCACGCCGACGGCAGCGCCGACCAGCAGGCGGGTCGACAGATCCTTGGCAGCGTTCGGGAAGTCGGTGTTCTTCTGGATGTCCTTGACGGTGATCAGGCCACGCAGTTCGAACGAATCATTGACCACCAGCACCTTTTCGATGCGGTTGCGGTGCAGCAGCTGCAGCACTTCGTCGGAGGCGGCGCCTTCCTTGACCGTGATCAGGCGATCCTTCTTGGTCATGATGTGGCGGACCGGATCGTCCAGCTCGGTCTCGAAGCGCATGTCGCGGTGGGTCACGATGCCGGCCAGCAGGCCGTCGCTGCCCACCACCGGCACGCCGGAGATGTTGTGCGCCTGGGTCAGGGCCAGCACGTCGCGGATGGTGGTTTCCGGGCCGACGGTGATCGGGTCGCGGATGACGCCGGCCTCGAACTTCTTGACCTTGGCCACTTCCGCGGCCTGCTGTTCCAGGCTGAGATTCTTGTGGATGATGCCCATGCCGCCGAGCTGGGCCATGGCGATGGCCAGGCGGGCTTCGGTGACGGTATCCATGGCTGCGGACAGGATCGGAAGCTTCAGCTTCAGGTCTCGAGTCAACCGCGTTTCGAGGTTGACGTCCTTGGGCAGGATGGTCGAGTGGGCGGGGACGAGCGAGACGTCGTCGTAAGTGAGTGCTTCAGCCTGGATGCGCAGCATCGGCATACCCGAGATGTGGGGAAGCGCGACATTTTACCCCTTTTTCGCGTCCTGTGGCAGGGGGTAGATGCGACGCAGTGTCGCGCGGGCGGTGATTGGTTCAGGGGGCCATCCGGGCCCGCGCATACCGCCTTTGGTAGGTGCCAACCTTGGTTGGCACGGCCCATCCGGCACCTGGACCCCAGATGGGCCGATGACCCCGATGGATGTGCCGACCAACGGTCGGCACCCACCTTAAGAGGATCACTCGGGCCAGTCCTGGAACTGCCTTTGGTAGGTGCCAACCTTGGTTGGCACGATCCGTCCGGCACCGGTGCCCCAGATGGGCCGATGGCCCCGATGGATGTGTGCCAACCAAGGTTGGCACCTACCAGGAGCGGGTCATCCGCATGTCCACATTGTGCCGACCAACGGTCGGCACCCACCCCAAAAGGTCAGCTCAGCGCTTCCGCCGCTTCCAGGGTGTTCTGCATCAACGTGGCCACGGTCATCGGGCCCACGCCACCCGGCACCGGGGTGATCCAGCTGGCCCGCTGGGCGGCCGCTTCAAACCCGACATCGCCCACCAACCGGCCGTCATCCAGCCGGTTGATACCGACGTCGATCACCACCGCGCCCGGCTTCACCCACTCGCCCGGCACGATGCCCGGGCGACCGACCGCCACCACCAGGATGTCGGCGTTGCGCACGGCCTGTTCCAGTACGTCCTTGGGGGTGAACTTGTGGCAGCTGGTCACGGTGCAGCCGGCGATCAGCAGCTCCAGGCCCATCGGGCGGCCGACGTGGTTGCTCACGCCCACGATGGTGGCGTTGCGGCCGCGCACCGGCTGGTCGGTGTGGCCCAGCAGCGTGGTGATGCCGCGCGGGGTGCACGGGCGCAGGCCGAACTCGCGCAGGGCCAGGTGGCCGACGTTTTCCGGGTGGAAGCCGTCCACGTCCTTGCGCGGGTCGATGCGCTGGATCAGCCGGCGCGCATCGGGGATGCCCGGCAGCGGCAGCTGGATCAGGATGCCGTTGATCTTCGGATCGGCGTTGAGCTGGTCGATCAGGTCGAGCAGCTCGGCCTCGGTGGTACCGGCCGGCAGATCGTAGTCGTGCGCCTCGATGCCGACCTTCTCGGCGGCGCGGCGCTTGTTGCGCACGTACACGGTCGAGGCTGGGTCGCCACCGACCAGCACCACGGCCAGGCCCGGACGGCTGCCGCCGGCGGCGACGCGGGCGTCGACGCGCACCTTCAGGCTGTCGAGCAGGTCCTCGGCGATACGGCGGCCATCGAGGATACGGGCAGGAAGCTGGGGGGCGGAATCGGTCATCGGGAGCGGGCGTGGGGCGGCGGGGACGCTATTGTCCCCGATTCAGGCCCCCTCGCCCACCGCCACGGCTTGGGTAATTCCCCACCTGGTAGTGCCGGCCGCTGGCCGGCAACCTCATGACGTCGGAACGTTCCCGTATCTGCCGGCCAGCGGCCGGCACTACCGGGGCTACTCTTCCTCTTCCGGCACATCCTGCGGGTTCAGCGTCTTGCTCTCCCGCTTCGGTGCGGTGAACGGCGTCGGCGTCGGTACGCCCTGCGGGCTGTTGCCGTAGATCATCCGCGCGCCGGCATTCAAACCACCGCCGGCAATCTCCAGCTCGAAACGCTCGGCATCGCGACGGCGGATCTGCTCGGCAATCTCCACCGCGTCGTCCTCATCCGCCCCCAGCTCCACCAGTGCGGCCTGGCCGAACAGCACTGCCGATTCAAACGTCTCGCGGATCTGGAAATCGACACCGGCATGGATCAGCCGCAGCGAATGCTCGCGGTCGAACGAACGCACCATCAGCTTGGCCTGCGGGAATTCATGCGCCACCAGTTCGACGATGCGGTCAGCCGCCTCGGCCTTGTCCACGCACACCGCAATCGCCCGCGCGGTGGCGGCACCCGAGGCATGCAGCACATCCAGACGCGTGCCATCACCGTAATAGATCTTGAAACCGAACCGCGCCGCGCTCTGGATCATCTCCACATCGTTGTCGATGATGGTCACGTCCACGTCGCGCGCCAGCAGCGACTGGCTGGCGACCTGGCCGAAGCGGCCGAAGCCGATCAGCAACACGCTGCCGGACAGGCCATCGGCCTCGTCCACGCCATCCATGTTCACCGTCGGCTTCGGCGCGATGCGCTTGTAGACCAGTACCACCAGCGGAGTCAGCGCCATCGACAGCACCACCACGGCGGTGAAGTTGGCATTGATCTCCAGGTCGATCACGCCGGCCGATGCGGCGGCGGAGAACAGCACGAAGGCGAACTCACCGCCCTGCGCCATCAGCACGCCGCGATCCAGCGCCTGCGCGTGGTCGCTGCCCATGATGCGCGCCACCACATAGATGCACAGCGCCTTGGCCGCCATCAACGCCAGCACCAGGCCGAGGATCAGCTGCCAGTGCGCGGCCACCACGCTCAGGTCCAGCGCCATGCCCACGCTGAGGAAGAACAGGCCGAGCAGGATGCCGCGGAACGGCTCGATGTCCGCTTCGATCTGGTGACGGAAGGTCGACTCGCTCAGCAGCACGCCGGCCAGGAACGCGCCCATCGCCATCGACAGGCCGGACAGCTGCATCAGCAGCGCTGCGCCCAGCACCACCAGCAGCGCGGCGGCAGTCATCACTTCGCGCGCCTTCGATTCGGCCAGCACGCGGAACAGCGGGTTGAGCAGGAAGCGGCCGACCAGCACCAGGCCGACGATGGCACCGACGCCAATCGCCACCGACAGCCAGCGAGAACCCTCGCCATCGGCACTGCCTGCGCTCGGGCCCATCCAGGCCACCAGGGCCAGCAGCGGCACGATCAGCAGGTCTTCGAACAGCAGGATGGAAACGATCTTCTGCCCCGACGGCAGCGCGATGTCACCGCGCTCGGCCAGCAGCTGCATCACCACCGCGGTGGAGGTGAGCACGAAACCGGTGGCGCCGATGAAGGCCACCTGCCACGGCAGGCCGAACAGCTTGGCGATGCTGGTCAGCACCACCGCACAGGTGACGATCTGCAGCGTGCCCAGCCCGAAGATTTCCTTGCGCAGGCTCCACAGGTGCGAGGGCCGCATCTCCAGGCCGATCACGAACAGGAACATCACCACGCCGAGCTCGGCGGTATGCAGGATGGCCTGCGGGTCGGAGAACCAGCCCAGCCCGAACGGTCCGATCGCCAGGCCGGCAGCGAAGTAGCCCAGCACCGAGCCCAGGCCGGCCCGGCGGAACAGGGGCACCATCACCACCGCCGCGCCCAGCAGGGCCACGACCTTGACCAGCTCGCTGGTCGCTGCTTCTACCGCCATGCGGTGTGTTCCCCAAGATCCAGAATCGGGTTCAACAATAGAGCAATGCCGATGACGGCAATAGCACGCATGTTGCGCCGGATTGTCTTGGAGGTGGAACGATGCAGGGAGCGACCCCCAGCATCATCCCGAAACCCGATACATCCATCCACGCATGGCGTGGATCTACCGAAGCATTAGTAGATCCACGCCATGCGTGGATGATTCCCCGGCCAGCCTCACCCGCCCCGGCAGAACGCGGCGTAATCGATATACCCCGGGAACGGCACGCCCGGCGCGCACACCGGGCAATGCGGGTCCGGCCGGATGCGGGATCCTGAAACCATGCGCCGCTTCGGTAGCTGACAACCATGCGCCCGCTTCGGTAGGCGCCAACCATGCACCCGCTTCGGTAGGTGCCAACCTTGGTTGGCACGAGAGCGCCGACCAAGGTCGGCATCTACCAAGGCATTCCCCGGCCAGCCTCACCCGCCCCGGCAGAACGCGGCGTAATCGATATACCCTGGGAACGGCACGCCCCGCGCGCACACCGGGCAATGCGGGTCCGGCCGGATGCCGGTCTCGCGGAAGCGCATGCCCAGCGCATCGAAGCGCAGCAGGCGGCCGACCAGCGGCTCGCCGATGCCCAGCAGCAGCTTCAGCACCTCGGTGGCCTGCAGCACGCCGGCCAATCCCGGCAGCACACCCAGCACGCCGGCCTCGGAACAGTTCGGCGCGAACTCCGGCGGCGGCGGCTCGGGGAACAGGCAGCGGTAGCACGGCGCCACGCCGCGCTGGCGGCCAGCGTCAAACACGCTCACTTGGCCGTCAAAGCGCTCGATGGCGGCGTAGACCATCGGCTTGGCGTGCTTGATGCAGGCATCGTTGAGCAGATAGCGCAGCGGGAAGTTGTCCGACCCGTCCAGCACCACGTCCACGCCTTCCAGCAGCGCATCCACGTTTTCGGAGGTGACCCGCTCCGGCACCGCCTCGACCTCAATCGACGGGTTCAGCGCCAGCAGCCGCTCGCGCGCGGAATCGACCTTGAGCTGGCCGACGCTGGCTTCGGTATGCACGATCTGCCGATGCAGGTTGCTGCGCTCCACGCGGTCGTGGTCGGCGAAGCGTAGGTGCCCTACTCCGGAGGCGGCCAGATAGAAGCCAGCCGGCGCACCCAGCCCGCCCGCGCCCAGCACCAGCACACGCGACTGCTGCAGCGTGCGCTGGCCAGCCTCACCCACCTGCGGCAGCAGCAGGTGGCGCGAGTAGCGATCAAAGAAGTCGCGGTCGGCGGCGCTGGCCAGCGGCTGCACCAGCGGCAGCGACTGCTCGCGCCAGGCCACGGTACCGCCGGTCACGGAAGCCACATTGGTGTATCCAGCCTCCAGCAGGAACTGCGCGGCATCGGCCGAGCGCTTGCCGCTCTGGCAGATCAACAGGATTTCCTGGTCGTGCCGCGGCAGATGCGCGGCCGGGTCGGCCTGCAGCTCGCCCTTGGCCACGCCACGCGCGCCCTCGGCCATGCCCCCGGCCCGTTCGTGCGCTTCGCGCACATCGATCAGCACCGCGCCGTGGGCCAGGCGCTCGCGCGCCTGCGCGGGGGAAAGCTCTTGGATGCTCATGGCCGCATTATCGCGCAGACACCTTCGCCGCGCCTTGCCCCGAACATGGCACCATGCGGGCGTTGCCCCCTGCATCCCGGAACCGCTGCATGCGCTCTGCCACCGAATTCTGGCGTGACCCGCGCATGCCCTTCGTCGAAAGCCGACGGGCGTGCGACAGCCGCGCCTGCCATCGCCCGCACAGCCATGACACCTTCTCGATCGGCGCCGTGGACGCCGGCAGCAGCCTGTTCACCGGTGCTGTGGAAGGACCGCGCCTGCTGCAGCCTGGCAATCTGGTCGGCGTACCCGCAGGCCGCGTGCATGCCTGCAACCCCCTGCCCGGCCAGCGCTGGAGCTACCAGATGCTGCACCTGGATGCGCGCTGGATGGCCGAGGTCCGCGCCGAGTATGACGGCCTGCCCGGACCGGACTGGCAGCAGGAACCGATCCGGATTTCCCACCATCGCCCGCGCTACCAGCAGTACTGCCAGCTCAACCAGACGCTGTTCTCCGACGATCCGGTCAGCGTCAAGGAAGCTGCCCTGATCGCGTTCGTCGGCGATCTGGATGAACACGATGGTGTAGCCGTGGCCGGCCCACCTGAAGATGCCGCACTACAGCAGCGGATGCAGCCGGTGATGGACATTCTGCGCCAGCGGCTCGAACACACCCCGGCCCTGCAGGAGCTGGCATCGCTGGCAGGCATGAGCCGCTACCAGCTGATCCGCGCCTTCCGACGTGCCACAGGCCTGACGCCACACGCCTGGCAGATCGACCAGCGCATCCAGGAGGCTCGCCGACGGTTGTGCGAAGGCCAGGCACTGGCCGTGGTCGCGCATGCACTGGGCTTTGCCGACCAGAGTCATTTCCAGCGGGTCTTCAAGGCCCACGCCGGTGCGACCCCGGGCCAGTACCGGCGCTGAGCCTGCAATAACGTTCAATACCACCGCGCGGCACATCCCCAGACTGGCGCCCCAGCCAGCCGCCGCCGGACCCGATGGAACAGTTCCTGATCATCGCCACCGTTCATTTTCTCGCCCTGCTATCACCCGGCCCCGACTTCTTCCTCGTTGCACGCACCGCGATCATCTCTGGCTGGCGCACCGCCAGTGGCGCCTGCGCAGGCATCGCCGTTGGCAACGGCGTCTTCATCGTGGCGGCTTTCACTGGAATGGCCATGCTGCGCGCGGGCAGCGCAGGGTTCATTGCGGTGCAGTTGGCGGGCTGCGGGTTCCTGCTGTACCTCGGCACGCTGTTCCTGCGCCATGCGGGTTCGACGACGCTGCAGGCACCTGACGCTGCCGCCGGATCGCGAGCGGACGGTGCCCACGGATGGTGGAAGGCGGCAGGGCTGGGCGCCCTGTCTGCGCTGCTGAACCCGAAGAATGCGCTGTTCTACGCAACGTTGGCGGCAATGCTCAATGGCCCGCAGGCCAACGCCGCAACGAAATTCTTCTATGGCGCGTGGATGTTCGGCATCGTCCTGCTTTGGGATCTGCTGGTCGCCGCGCTGGTCGGCCACCCGTGGGTGCTGGGCCGATTCGCACGCGCCCTGCCCTGGCTGGAGCGCGCCGCAGGGCTCCTGATGATTGCGCTGGCGCTATGGATCGTCGTGTCGCTGTGGGTGGGCTGATGCCGGCGATTCGCGCCTGTCGCAATGGCGTTCAATACCGCGCGTTCACACCCGCCCACACTCTGCACTTTCTATAGGTCAGTGGCAGGTTTACGTGCAGCAGTTCTTCATCGTCGCGGTGCTGTACGGATTCGCCATGCTCCTGCCTGCTTCGCATCACGCGAAGATCCTGCGCACCGCGATGGGCGCGGGCGGGCACGCCGCCATGGCCGCGTCGTTCGGTATCGCCATCGGTACGGGCGTCATCTGTGCGACGGCTTTCGTTGCAGCGGGCATGCTGGGAAACCGCGGCCTGTGGACGCTGGCGATGCAGTGCGCGGGCTGCCTCCTGCTGCTGCGCCTGGCGGGCATGTGCCTGCGCGACGCCGGCTTGACCCCGTTCTCTCCGCTTTCCCTGCAGATGCCCTTGGGCCTGCGCGCCCGCTCCCGTTGGCCGCACGCCGAAGCAGGATGCCTGCTGGCGCTCGCCAGCAGCAGCAACTGGATGCTGCAGTTCGCGATTGCAGCCCTCGTTACCGGCCTCGTAGCCGACACTGGCACCCAGGCCGCTTACGTGGCCTGCCTGAGTGGCGTCGCGCTGTCGCTCGGCCTGCTGATGGCGTGGCTCGGCAGCCATCCGCGCAGGGCACAGGGGTGTTGCCGATTGCTTCCATGGCTGGAGCATGCCGCGGGCCTGCTGATCGGGGCGGTGTCGGTGGCGTACCTGGCAGGTGCACTGGGTACGACCCTGGTCTGGGCAAGCATCTCGGGGCAGGTGCAGCTGCCGGAATCGATCCCCGCCACAAGCCAGGTGCAACCGGCTTCAACATCGCGGCGCGGCCGAGGCATGCCATGCGCGTTGCCGCATTGCCGCGCACGTCGCAGCAGTCCGCTCTGATCGAGATCTGTAGAGACACGGTAGTGCCGGCCGCTGGCCGGCAACCTCGTGAACACGCCAGGCATCATCGGGTTGCCGGCCAGCGGCCGGCACTACCACAAACAAGAAAGGCGGCCCTGCGGCCGCCTTTCTCTGCATCACTTGCCCTTGACGTGCTTCATCAAGCGCCGCTTGGCCTTGACCTGCCGCTCGGTGAGGACGTTCTTCTTGCCCTCGTACGGGTTGGTACCCTCGCGGAAGATGAAGCTCACCGGCGTGCCGATCAGCTTGAAGCGCTTACGGAAGAAGTTCTCCAGGTAGCGCTTGTACGATTCCTGCAGCTCCTTCAGGCGCGTGCCGTGCACGATGAAGGTTGGCGGGTTTGCCCCGGCCGGGTGTACGTAACGCAGCTTGGAGACATGGCCGCGGATGGTCGGCGGCGGGTTGGTCTCGTACGCCACTTCCAGCGCCTTGTTCACTTCGCTGGTGGTGAAGGTCTTGTTCGCCGATTCGTGCGCGCGGTGCACCGCGCGGAACAGCTCACGCAGGCCCGAGCCATGCTTGGCCGAGATGCGCACCGACTCGGCCCACGGCACGAAGCCCAGCTTCAGCGACAGCATGGTTTCCGCCTGCTCGCGCTGGTACTCGGTCAGGCCATCCCACTTGTTGATGGCGATCACCAGCGCGCGGCCGGCGTCGAGCACGGCACCGAGCACGGTGGCGTCCTGGTCGGTCACGCCTTCGGTGGCGTCGAGCATCAGCACGGCCACCTGGCACTGCTCGATCGACTGCATGGTCTTGACCACCGAGAACTTCTCGACGACCTCGTCCACGCGCGAACGACGGCGCAGGCCGGCAGTGTCGATCAGGCGGTACTCGCGGCCATCACGCTCCAGGTCCACTGCGATCGAGTCGCGGGTGGTGCCCGGCACGTCGGAGGCGATCATGCGCTCCTCGCCGAGGATGCGGTTGACCAGGGTGGACTTGCCCACGTTCGGGCGGCCGACGAAGGCGATGCGGATGCGGTTCGGATCGTTGTCCAGCTCTTCGCCGCTGCCTTCTTCCGGCAGGCGCTGGACCACTTCGTCCAGCAGGTCGTCCAGACCCTGGCGGTGCGCGGCCGACACGGTCAGCATCTCGCCGAAGCCGTAACGGGCGAACTCCGAACGCACGGTGTCCTCGTCGGTGCCGTCGATCTTGTTGATCAGCAGCAGCGTCGGGCGCGACAGCTTGCGCAGCCAGGCCAGGATCTCGTCGTCCATCGCCGAGGTACCCTCACGGGCATCGACCACGAACAGGATCAGGTCGGCTTCCGCCGCAGCGGCACGGGCCTGGCGGGTGGTAGCCCCTGCCAGACCCTCTTCCTCTTCCGCGATACCGCCGGTGTCGACGACGAGGAAATGATTGTCCTCGTCCAGACGGCAGACACCGTAGTTGCGGTCGCGGGTGACGCCGGGCTGGTCATGGACCAGCGCGTCACGGGTGCGCGTAAGCGCATTGAAAATAGTCGACTTGCCGACATTCGGCCGTCCAACCAGGGCGACCAAAGGCAGCATCGCGATTACTCCAATTTTTAATTTGCCAACCGGAAGGCGGTCAGCTTGCCATCAACGTTCTGCACCAGCAGCACCCCGTCTACGACGATTGGCTGGGCCAGCAGGGCGTCACCGCCGCTCTTTGCCCGTGCCGCCATCGCACCATCGGAGGTCTGCAGCCAGTGCACGTATCCCTTGTAGTCGCCGACCACGACGTAGTCGCCGTGCAGTGCCGGGCCGGTCAGCGAGCGACGGGCCAGTGCGGTCTGCGACCACATCGCCGCGCCGCTGGCCTTGTCCAGGCCGAACACGCCGCCCTTGTTGTCGGTGACGAACACATTGCCAGACGAGACCGCCACGCCACCGGCACCGCCATGGTCGCGCGCCCACAGCGGGCGACCGGTCGGGCCTTCGATGGCCATCGTCTGGTTCTTGAAGCTGCTCACGAACAGGGTATTGCCATCCAGCACCGGCGCACCGTCGACATCGGCCATGCGCTCCAGCTCGGTACGGCCTTCACCGTTGCCCACATTCTGTTCCCACAGGGTGCGGCCATCCTGCTGGGCCAGGGCGGCAACCGCGCCCTCGTCCTTGCCGATGAACAGCACGCCCGGGCCGGTCACCACCGGCGCGTTGCCACGCACGGTCAGCGCCGGCAGCTCGCTCGGGTTGAACCACTTCTGGGTGCCGTTGCCGGCATCGAACGCGGTGATGCGGCCGTCATTGCTGCGCACGTAGACCGCGCCCTGGGCGATGGCCGGCGCGGCGATGACTTCACCCGGAACACGGGCGCGCCACTTCTCGCTGCCATCGTTGATGTCCAGGGCGATGACCTGGCCATCGAGCGTGCCGATCACGACCAGGTTCTCACCGACCCCCGGGCCGCCGGACAGGCGCAGCTTGGCCTTCTTCTTTTCCTTCTTCGGCTCCCAGGTCCAGACCTTCTTGCCGGTCTGCAGGTCGATGGCGTGCACGCCACCGGTGAGTGCCGCAGCGAACACGTGGCCGTTGGCCACGGCCGGGCCCTGGCGCACGCCGATGCGGCGCTCGCCCTTGCCGAGGTTGACCGACCAGGCCTTGTTGACCTTCACGGTCGGCTCGAACTTGACCAGCTCAGCCGGTTCCTGTGCCTTCTTCGCGGCCGCGTCCTTGCCGGCGAACCAGCCCTTCACGGTGCTGCAGCCGGTCAGGGCCATGCCCATCAGGAGCACGGTGGCGACGCGGGTGATCATGACCTTCTGACTCATCAAACCGACTCCGCAGGGGCGGCAACGGTGCCGCCGGCGTCCATAACCTTGGTTTCCAGCAGGCGCCGCTGCGGCGCTGCCACGTCCAGCGACTTCAGCGCTTTCTCGTACTGTGCACGGGCGTCGTCACGCTTGCCCTGCGCCATCAGCGCGTCGCCATGGATTTCCAGGCTGCTGCTGTCGGTGGCGCTGCCCAGCAGCTTGATCGCCTCGTCACTCTTGCCGGTGGCCACCAGCAGGCGGGCCACACGCTGGTCGACCACGCGCTGCAGGTCACCTTCGACCTTCACGCCGCGCAGGGTGGCCAGGGCTTCTTCGTTCTTGCCGGCGTCGACCTGGGCCTTGGCCAGCTGCAGCGCCGCGAGGTCGCCGTAGATGCTGGACGGGCCGGCTTCGAGCGCCTTGACCGCCTTGGAGGCGTCGTCGAGCTTGTTCTGCTGCAGGCCAACGAGCGCCTTCTGGTACTCGACATTGGCCGAGGCCAGCTTGCCGCCCTGATCCTTCTGGTACCACTGCCAGCCGGCAATGGCACCGATGGCGATGACTACGCCACCGAGGATGCTGGCGCCATTCTTCCGCAGCCAGCTGCGGACGCGTTCACTTTGTTCGTGCTCGTCGAGCAGATCGTCGATCGCCATGCGTACTCTCGCCCCGCCCATCGGGAGGGACCATTGGGATTAATCGAAGGTGGTGAAACCGCGCCTCAGTGCGAAACCGGGACTACGGAGCCTTCAGAGGATACCTGAAAGCGTGCCACGTTGGCTCGCTGGTAGGGGGTCAGATCGACGATAGCGCCGTTCTGCTGAACCTGGACCGCCGAGGCGTTGCCCAGGGTCACCCGGGTCACCTGGCCCGGCGTGAAGCTGCGGCTCTCGCCGGATTTGATCAGCGCCTTCTCGACGGTAGCGCCGTCCGGGCCGCCGATATCGACCCAGCTGTCGCCGCTGAACTGCATGTCCAGCGTGTTGGCGGCAGCCGCTGGTGCCGGGGCTGAACGCGGCACCGGGGCCAGCGAGGCTACGTACGGGGTGGCGGCCGGCTTGCTGGCCGGGGCGCTCGCCACGTCAGCCACGGCGGCCGGCTCGACGCCGGCGGCAGACGGGGTCACCGGCACAGCGGCCGGGATCGCGTCCAGCGAAGCGGTGTTCGGCGACGGCGTCGCACTGCCATCAAAATGACCACGGGTGGCGAACCACACCGGCACCGCCAGCACCGCGGTGATACCGACATACAGGACGCGACGGCCGAGATTCTCGGCAATGCGGCGCGCACGCGGGGTATGGGTATGGCTGACCAGGGTGGGCGGAACCACCGGGCCGACCTGGGCCTGCTCCAGCAGCTGGCTCACATCCACGTCCAGCAGGCGCGCGTAGCTGCGCAGCTGGCCGCGCACGAACACCGGCGCCCCCAGCTTCTGCCATTGTTCCTCTTCCAGCGACTTGACCACCTGGACCGGCATGCGCAGGCGCGAGCCGACATCTTCGAGGGTCAGTCCGGCCGCCTCGCGGGCCTGGCGCAGGCGGCTGCCGCAGCCGGCCGCAGTCTCGAGAGCGCTCACAGTCTGGTCATCAATCACAATGCATCAACCCTGGAGTTAGGAGCCCGCTTCCTGCGGAAATTCCTGTCGAATGCGCTGAAGATAGCGGTCAGATGCCGCCCGATCTCCCAGCCGCGCTTCGATTTGAGACGCAAGTTGTAACACGGAACGCGTTGCGGGTGCAGCCGCAATCCTACGTTCGGCGAAGGCCCGGGCCTCCATGAAGCGGCCCTGGCGGAAGCTGAGCTGGGCCATCGCCTCCAGCGCGACCGGGTTTCCCGGCAGCGTTGCCAGCGCCGCACGCAGGTCGCGCTCGGCACGTTCGAACTGGCCGGCGTCCAGCGCACAGCCCCCGGCATTGGCCTGGGACTCGGCCGGCGTGGCGTAGCCCGGCGCCTGCAGCGCACGATCGAACCAGGCCAGCGACTCGGCCGGCCGGCCCTGCTGGCACAGCCACGCGCCGTAATTGTTGAGAATGTCCCCGCGCTGCGGTGCCTGCTCGGCAGCCCTGCGGAAGCTCTCGCCAGCCTGCTGGGTCCGGCCACGGCGCTCGTCGATGCCGGCCAGCAGCACCAGCGCATCGGGCGACTCGGGGGCCAGCTTCAGCGCCTCGCGCGCCTTGCGTTCGGCCGCATCGAGGTTGCCCACCTGCATGTCGCGGGCGGCCAGGGCCAGCAGGTCCTGCAGGCGCACCTGGCGCCGCACGCTGTCCGGATCACGGACCGAGTAGACCGGCGCCTCGCTGGGGCCCAGCTTGGCCTTGGGATGGGATTTGCAGCCGCCGACCGCAACGGCCAGCACGCCTGCGAACAGAACCAGCCAGAGGCGGTCAGGCCGCGGCATCGCTCCCCTTCCCCGCCTGCAGCGTCTTGTTGAACTCCGCCTGGCGGCGGGTGCGGTCCATCACCTGGCCCTTGAGCTGGCCACAGGCGGCGTCGATGTCGTCGCCACGGGTGCGGCGAACCATGGTCAGCACGTTGCTGTCGAGCAGAATCTTCTGGAAGGCACGGATGTGCGCTTCTTCCGAACGCTCGTAGCGGGTGCCCGGGAACGGGTTGAACGGAATCAGGTTGACCTTGCCCGAATCCTTGGCCTGCACCGCGTTGTCGAACTGGCGCATCAGGCGGGCCAGCTCGCGGGCATGCTCGGGCTTGTCGTTGATGCCCTTCATCAGGGTGTATTCGAAGGTGACCGATTCGCGGCGCTTGTTGGCGCGCAGGTAACGTGCGCACGAGGCCATCAGCTCGGCGATCGGGTACTTCTTGTTGAGCGGCACCAGGGTCTCGCGCAGCGCATCGTTCGGCGCATGCAGCGACACCGCCAGCGACACGTCGCTTTCGGCAGACAGGCGGTCGATCTGCGGCACCAGGCCGGAGGTCGACAGGGTCACGCGCTTGTTGGCCAGGCCGTAGCCCAGGTCGTCGCGCATCACGCTCATGGCGCGCACGACGTTGTCGAAATTCATCAGCGGCTCGCCCATGCCCATCATCACCACGTTGGTGAGGCGGCGCATCTGGTGCGGCACGTTGCCCAGGTGGCGTGCGGCAACCCACACCTGGCCGATGATCTCGGCGGTGGTCAGGTTGCGGTTGAAGCCCTGGGTGGCGGTGGAGCAGAACGTGCAGTTCAGGCCGCAACCGACCTGCGAGGACACGCACAGCGTGCCGCGGGTCTTGTCCGGGATGTACACGGTCTCGATGGCGTTCTTGCCATCCACGCCCATCGCCAGCAGCCACTTGTGGGTGCCGTCGGCAGAGGGCTTGTCGAACACGATGTTGGGAACCAGCACCTCGGCATGGGCCTGCAGCTTGGCGCGCAGGACCTTGCCGAGGTCGGTCATTTCATCGAAGTCGGTGACGTAGCGATGGTGGATCCACTTCATCACCTGATGGGCACGGAACTTCTTCTCGCCGAGAACCTCGACGAAAAACTTCTCCAGGCCCGCGCGATCGAGGTCGAGCAGGTTCTGCTTGCCAGCCGTGGGTGCCGACTTCGGCAGCGGCTGGATGGCGGGGGACTGTACGACCTCGTTCACGGCATTACTCTCAGCGCGAAACGACTTCGGTGGCGGCGAAGAAGTAGGCGATTTCAATCGCGGCATTCTCGACCGAGTCCGAGCCGTGCGCGGCGTTGGCATCGATGGATTCGGCGAAGTCGGCGCGGATGGTGCCCGCAGCGGCTTCCTTCGGGTTGGTGGCGCCCAGCAGGTCGCGGTGGGCCAGGACGGCGTTCTCGCCTTCCAGGGCCTGGATCATCACCGGGCCGGAGATCATGAACTCGACCAGCGCGTTGAAGAACGGACGCTCGCGGTGCACGGCGTAGAAGCCTTCGGCTTCACGGCGCGACAGCTGCTTGTACTTGGCGGCCACGACCTTCAGGCCGGCCTTCTCGAAGCGGGCGTAGATTTCGCCGATGACGTTCTTGGCAACGGCGTCCGGCTTGATGATCGAAAGGGTGCGCTCCAGCGCCATGGGATGTCTCCAATGGAATCGGGCCGCTGATGGCCCGAAGGGTAACATGAAAAAAACCCGCGTCGGGACGCGGGCTTAGCCTGATAAACGTAGGCGAATTGTAAAAGATAAAGCGGCAGCGTGGTAGTGCCGGCCGCTGGCCGGCAGGCTGGCGCCCCACGGGCTGCCTGCGGTTGCCGGCCAGCGGCCGGCACTACCCCTTGCGCCTATTCACCCACCTGAGTGAAATCTGACCGGTCCGGGCATTTTTGCTGCACTGCAAAATGCCATACGCTACCGTCTGGTCCTAGTATCAAACAATCGTTTGATTGAGGTCCGCCCGCCGATGGCCAAACCCGCCCACTTCTCGACCAAGGACCGCATCCTCGGCGCGGCCGAGGAGCTGTTCGCACAGCACGGCTTCGCCGGCACGTCGCTGCGCCAGGTGACCAGCCAGGCCGACGTCAACATCGCCGCGGTCAACTACCACTTCGGCTCCAAGGAAAACCTGGTCAACGAGGTGTTCCGCCGCCGCATGGACGAGATGACCGGCGCGCGCCTGGCGCAGCTCGAGCGCGCCCGCAGCGAACACCCCGGGCAGCTGCGCCCGGTGCTGGCCGCCTTCGTCGAGCCGGCACTGGCGCTGGCCCAGGACCGCCAGAACGGCGGCGCCTTCGTGCGCGTGATCGCCCGCGCCTACGCCGAGAAGAACGACAACCTGCGCAAGTTCCTGTCCGACCACTACGGTCACGTGCTGCGTGCGTTCGGCAAGGCGATTGCCGAATGCGCACCCGACCTGAGCAAGGAAGAGCTGTACTGGCGCCTGGATTTCCTGGCCGGCTCGCTCACCTATGCCATGGCCGACTTCGGGCTGATCAAGCGTCCCGCCGGTGTCACCGAAGCGGCGCATCGTGCCCATGCCGCCCACGAACTGATCCATTTCGCCGAAGCCGGGTTCCGCGCCGCCGCACGCGCCAGCGCCCTGCCCGCTTCCCTTGATTCCACCCAGTAACTGCTGACCAACAAAGGCCCTACACCATGTCCAATTCCCTGCTAGTCCGCCGCGCCGCCGTGCTGGGTGCCGGCGTCATGGGTGCCCAGATCGCCGCCCACCTCACCAACGCTGGCGTCGACACCGTGTTGTTCGACCTGCCCGCCAAGGAAGGTCCGGCTGACGGCATCGTGCTGAAGGCGATCGCCAACCTGGGCAAGCTGAGCCCGGCGCCGCTGGCCAGCAAGTCGCTGGCCGAAGCCATCACCCCGGCCAACTACGAGTCCGGCCTGGAGCAGCTGAAGGACTGCGACCTGATCATCGAGGCCATCGCCGAGCGCATGGACTGGAAGCAGGACCTGTACAAGAAGATCGCGCCGTTCGTGGCCGACCACGCGGTGCTGGCCTCCAACACCTCGGGCCTGGGCATCAACAAGCTGGCCGACGTGCTGCCCGAGCAGCTGCGCCACCGCTTCTGCGGCGTGCACTTCTTCAACCCGCCGCGCTACATGCACCTGGCCGAGCTGATCCCGGCCACCACCACCGACGCCGCCGTGCTGGAAGGCCTGGAAGAATTCCTGGTCACCACCCTGGGCAAGGGCGTGGTGTACGCCAAGGACACCCCGAACTTCATCGGCAACCGCATCGGCGTGTTCTCGATCCTGTCCACCATCCACCACACCCAGCAGTTCGGCCTGGGCTTCGATGAAGTGGACGGCCTGACCGGCCCGCTGGTCGGCCGTCCGAAGTCGGCCACCTACCGCACCTCCGACGTGGTCGGCCTGGACACCATGGCGCACGTCATCAAGACCATGGGCGACACCCTGCCCAACGACCCGTGGCATGAATTCTTCAAGTCGCCGAAGTGGCTGGACGCGCTGATCTCCAAGGGCGCGCTGGGCCAGAAGACCGGCGCCGGCATCTTCCGCAAGGTCGGCAAGGACATTGTGGTGCTGGACCTGGAGAAGCAGGACTACCGTCCGGCCGACCGCGCCGCCGCACCGGAAGTGGTCGAGATCCTGAAGATCAGGAACCCGGCCGAGAAATTCGCCAAGCTGCGCGAAAGCCAGCACCCGCAGGCGCAGTTCCTGTGGGCGACCTTCCGCGACCTGTTCCACTACAGCGCCTACCATCTGGCCGACATCGCCGAAACCGCGCGCGACGTCGACCTGGCCATCCGCTGGGGCTACGGCTGGTCGCTGGGCCCGTTCGAAACCTGGCAGGCCGCCGGCTGGAAGCAGGTGGCGCAGTGGATTGCCGATGACATCGTCGCCGGCAAGAGCATGAGCAACGCCCCGCTGCCGGATTGGGTCTTCGATGGCCGCGACGGCGTGCACGCCGCCGAGGGCAGCTACAGCCCGTCGCGCAACGCCAAGCTGCCGCGCTCGTCGCTGCCGGTGTATCAGCGCCAGCGCTTCCCCGATCCGCTGCTGGGCGAGAAGTTCGCGCCGGGCGAGACCGTGTTCGAGAACGACGGCCTGCGCATGTGGCACGACGGTGATGGCATCGCCGTGGTCAGCTTCAAGACCAAGATGAACACCGTGTCCGACCAGGTGCTCGACGGCCTGCAGGAATGCGTGTCACTTGCCGAAAAGAGCTTCCAGGGCCTGGTGATCTGGCAGCAGAAGGAACCCTTCTCCGCCGGCGCGGACCTGGCCGGTGCGCTCGGCCTGCTGCAGGCCGGCAAGGTCGACCAGTTCGAAGAGATGGTCGCCAACTTCCAGCGCACCAGCCAGCGCATCAAGTACTCGCTGGTGCCGGTGGTGGCTGCCGTGCGTGGCCTGGCGCTGGGTGGTGGTTGCGAATTCCAGATGCACAGCGCCAAGACCGTGGCCTTCCTGGAAAGCTACATCGGCCTGGTCGAGGCCGGCGTCGGCCTGCTGCCGGCCGGTGGTGGCCTGAAGGAACTGGCCGTGCGCGCCTCGCAGGCCGCGGGCCCGGGCGGTGACGTGTTCGCCGAACTGAAGAAGACCTTCGAAACCGTGGCGATGGCCAAGGTGTCCAACTCGGCGGTCAACGCCAAGGAACTGGGCCTGCTGCGCAGCACCGACAAGGTGGTGTTCAACAGCTACGAGGCCCTGCACATCGCCAAGGCCGAAGCGCGCGCCCTGGCAGAAGCGGGCTACCGTCCGCCGCTGCCGGCACGCCGCATCCAGGTGGCCGGCGACGTGGGTATCGCCACCTTCAAGATGATGCTGGTCAACATGCTGGAAGGCCGTTTCATCAGCCCGTACGACTACGAGATCGCCGAGCGCATCGCCACCGTGCTGTGCGGTGGCAAGGTCGACCGCGGCACCCTGGTGGACGAAGAGTGGCTGCTGACCCTGGAGCGCAAGCACTTCGTCGAACTGGCCCAGCAGGAAAAGACCCAGGCCCGCATCGCGCACATGCTCAAGACCGGCAAGCCGCTGCGTAATTGATCGCCCCTCCCTGCTTTCGGTGGGTGCCGACCGTTGGTCGGCACTCCCTGATGTGGCAGTCGAGCATGGCTCGACTCTACAAAACCTATTCGAGAGATCACTGCAATGACCAAGCAAATCCAGGACGCCTACATCGTCGCCGCCACCCGTACCCCGGTTGGCAAGGCGCCCAAGGGCATGTTCCGCAACACCCGCCCCGACGACATGCTTGCGCACGTGCTGCGCAGCGTCGTCGCCCAGGCCCCGGGCGTGGACGTCAACCGCATCGATGACGCGATCATCGGCTGCGCCATGCCGGAAGCCGAGCAGGGCATGAACGTGGCGCGCATCGGCGTGCTGCTGGCCGGCCTGCCGAACACCATCGCCGCACAGACCGTGAACCGCTTCTGCTCCTCCGGCCTGCAGGCCGTGGCGCAGGCCGCCGACGCGATCCGCCTGGGCAATGCCGACCTGATGCTGGCCGGCGGCACCGAATCGATGTCGATGGTGCCGATGATGGGCAACAAGATCGCCATGGCGCCGAGCGTGTTCGACAACGACCACGTGGCCATCGCCTACGGCATGGGCATCACCGCCGAGAAGGTCGCCGAAGAGTGGAAGGTCTCGCGCGAAGACCAGGACGCCTTCGCCCTGGCCTCGCACCAGAAGGCCATGGCCGCGATCCAGAACGGCGAGTTCAAGGACGAGATCAGCCCGTACGAGATCGTCTCGCACCTGCCGGACCTGGCCGATGGCCAGCGCATCATCACCCGCAACAAGATCGCCGACACCGACGAAGGCCCGCGCCCGGATTCCTCGGCTGAAGGCCTGGCCAAGCTGCGCCCGGTGTTCCGCAACGGCCAGTTCGGCGGCACCGTCACTGCTGGCAACTCGTCGCAGATGAGCGACGGCGCCGGTGCCGTGCTGCTGGCCTCGGAACAGGCGATCAAGGACTACGGCCTGACCCCGCTGGCTCGTTTCGTCAGCTTCTCGGTCGCCGGCGTGCGTCCGGAAGTGATGGGCATCGGCCCGATCGCCGCGATCCCGAAGGCACTGAAGCAGGCCGGCCTGACCCAGGACCAGCTGGACTGGATTGAACTGAACGAAGCCTTCGCCGCGCAGTCGCTGGCGGTGATCCGCGATTGCGGCCTGGACCCGAGCAAGGTCAACCCGCTGGGTGGCGCGATTGCCCTGGGCCACCCGCTGGGTGCGACCGGCGCGATCCGTACCGCGACCCTGCTGCACGGCCTGCGTCGTCGCCAGCAGAAGTACGGCATGGTGACGATGTGCATCGGCACCGGCATGGGCGCAGCGGGTATTTTCGAGGCGCTGTAAGGTTCAAAGCGTTGCCGGCGGGATGTCCGTCTGCTGCGGGGCCCGGGTGGGTGAGACTACCCGGGACACGCCGTGAACCCGTCCTTGGGGGCTTGGCAGCGGCATCCATGCCGCTGACAGTCCCGGCCAGCCTCACCCACCCACGCCATCCATCATTCCGCGCGGCGGAGGGGTGAGCAAAGGCAGGGGCAAAGGCAGGGGGCAGAGCCCTTTGCAGCGCAAAGGGATCTGACACCGACTCGACGCTCGCGGAAACAGAAAAGGCAGCCATCGGCTGCCTTTCTGCTTTTGCTCTTGCCTTTGATTCCGCCCTTCCCGTCCGCGCCCGCAGGAGACCTGACAGGTGGGATGGGTGGGCCTTTGCGGGACCGTTGGCGCCATGGATGGCGCCATCGAGCCCCCAAGGATGGGTTTACGGCGTGTCCTGCAAAGGCCCACCCGTCCCGCCCATCACGTATCAATCAAGGCGCAGCACGGAGCGCTTGATAGAACCCTTACTCCGCCAACATCGCCGTCAGTTTCTCCCGCGCCGGCCCTGCCAGCTTCGGGTTGTCCAGCGCGAAGCGGATCGTCGCCTCCACCAGCCCCAGATGCGTACCGCAGTCGAAGCGGGTGCCCTCGAAGCGGTAGGCATCGACCTCTTCGGTCTTCAGCAGCTGCGCGATCGCATCGGTCAGCTGGATCTCGCCACCGGCACCACTGCCGGTCTGCTCCAGCAGCTCGAAAATCTTCGGGCTCAGCACATAACGGCCAACCACCGCCAGATCGCTCGGCGCGTCCTCCGGCTTGGGCTTCTCCACGATCTGCGAAATGCGGCCCTTGCGGCCGTCGAACGCATCAGTGGCAACGATGCCGTAGCTGGCAGTCTTGTCGTGCGGCACGTCTTCAACGGCGATAACGCTGGCACCACTGGCCTCGTTGAGGTCGGCCATCTGCTTCAGTGCGCCGTCGCCGCGGTTCCAGATGAGGTCGTCCGGCAGCAGCACCGCGAACGGCTCGTCACCGATCACGGCCTTGGCGCACAGCACCGCATGGCCCAGGCCCAGTGCTTCGGCCTGGGTCACGAAGATCGCGCGCACGCCATTGGGCAGCACATGGCGGATCATCTCCAGCTGCTCCTGCTTGCCGGCTCGCTCGAGCTTCTGCTCCAGTTCGTAGGCCTTGTCGAAGTAGTCGGCCACGGCATGCTTGTAGCGGTTGGTGATGAACACCAGCGTGTCGCAACCGGCTTCAATCGCTTCATCGACCGCGTACTGGATCAGCGGACGATCAATGATCGGCAACATTTCCTTCGGAACCGTCTTGGTTGCCGGCAAAAAGCGCGTCCCGAGCCCTGCCACTGGAAAAACTGCCTTGCGAATTCGCTTGCTCATTGGTGCCTGTTGGCCTCACGTGCTGGAAAGGGCACGACTTTAGCGGATGAAATGTAAGCATCCTGTTCGATGGGAGAGAACTCCGGCATCGTCGCGAACAGGATCTCCTGGATGCTGGTCGTGTCATAACCAGCCACGGCATCGCGCAGGCGCGGGACATTGCCCAGCACCAGGTCACGCGAGAACGTACGTACACCGGCCTCGAGAATCTTCGGGTGCGCGGTGGAACGGTAGTCCTCGTCCGAATAGAACAGCGTCTCGTGCAGCTTCTCGCCCGGACGCAGCCCGGTGTAGATGATCGGAATGTCCTTGTACGGCTGCTTGCCGGCCAGGCGGATCATCTGCTCGGCCAGCACGCGGATCGGCACCGGCTCGCCCATGTCGAGCGTATAGATCGCACCATGCGATGCCGAAGCGGCCGCCTGCAGGATCAGCTGGCAGGCCTCCGGGATGGTCATGAAGTAGCGACTGACTTCCGGGTCGGTGACGGTCACCGGACCGCCACGCAGGATCTGTTCGCGGAACAGCGGCACGACGCTGCCGGCCGAGGCCAGCACGTTACCGAAGCGCACCGTAACGAAACGGGTATGCGTGGACTTCTGGTCCAGGCTCTGGCAGATCATCTCCGCATAGCGCTTGCTGGCGCCCAGTGCATTGACCGGGTCGACCGCCTTGTCGGTGGAGATGAACACGAAATGCTCAACGCGCGCTTCCAGACAGGCGCGGGCCACGTTCTCGGTGGCCAGGATGTTGTTGCGCACCGCTTCGCGCAGCTGCCGCTCCAGCACCGGCACGTGCTTGTAGGCAGCCGCATGGAAGGCGGTGTCGACCGGATGCAGCGACAGGGCGTGGCGGATCACCGCCGGGTCACCGCAGTCGCCCAGCACCGCTTCGATCTCGACATCGGGGAAGCTTCGCCGCAGCTCGCCTTCGATGGTCAGCAGCAGCAGTTCGCTGATCTCAAGCAGGATGATGCGGCCGGCACCATGCCGTGCGCACTGGCGGCAGAGCTCGGAGCCGATCGAGCCACCGGCGCCGGTGACCATCACCGTACGCCCGCCCAGCCAGCCACGGATCAGGTTCCAGTCCGGCATGATCGGCTTGCGGCCCAGCAGATCCTCGATCGCCACTTCCTTCAGCTGCCCCGGCAACGACTGGCCCTGCAGGATGTCGCTGAGCTTGGGCACGGTGCGGAACGGCACGCCGGTGCTTTCGCAGATGGCGACGATCCGCTGCATGCCCGCCGCGTCCAGCGACGGAATGGCGATCACCAGCAGCTTCGCCGCCGTCTCCCGGACCACCGTCGGCGCATCGTCCAGGGTGCCGAGGATCGGCAGGCCCTGCAGCTTGGCGCCGCGCAGGTGTGGCGCATCGTCCAGCAGGCCGACCGGCTCGAAATTACCGGAACGGCGCAGGTCACGGACCAGAGTCTCGGCGGCCTGGCCGGCCCCCAGGATCAGCACGCGGCGCGCGGACGAGTCCGACTGCAGTGCCTGATAGTCCTTCCAGGCCCGGTACAGCAGGCGCGGCGCGCCCAGCAGCGCCGACAGCGCGAACGGATAGATCACCAGCACCGACATCGGCACGCCGTCGAAGCGCTTCCACATCAGCACCAGCACGATGGCGACCATGCCGATGAAACTGGCCTTGAAGATGTTCAGCAGGTCGCTGACGCTGGCGAACCGCCACAGGCCCCGATAGAGGCCCACGCGCCAGAACACCATGCCCTGCAGCAGCAGCACAAGCGTGGTGTCAACGTTCCAGAGAGGGAGCTCGGGGGCGTTGGCCAGGATCGAATACCGCCCCGCGTGGAGCAGCTGCCAGCATGCCCAGACCATGAACAGGTCGTGGCAGACGATGGCCGAACGCGGCATCAGGCCGAGGATTCTGTCCCGCCAGGGTGAAGCCATAAGTCAGGTATTTCCTTTTGGGTGGCGCAATCCATTGCGCAGGAGGAGCCAGAGGACGCTCAGCGCAATGAACCACGCGAACGCCACGGCAGCCTCCCACCTCGGCTGCAAATTGGAGCAGACATTAAGCACTGTAATACTGAACAGGCCCAAAGCAAAGTACATCCCTGTTACCTGGGCGTGACTGGCTCCTGCCTGCACCGCGCGCTGGTAGACATGCTGGGTATGGGGTTCCATCCAGCGTTGTCCCGAAATGATGCGCGCCAGCAGTGTGAAGCCCGCGTCCACAAGGAACGGCGATGCCGACACCAGCAGCAGGATCCAGTGGATGTCGGTCTTGACGCTGGCCAGTGCCAGCACTGCCGCCACCGCATAGCCCAGCGCGCCACTTCCGACATCGCCCATGAAGATCCGGGCCCGCGGGAAGTTGAACGGCAGGAAGCCCAGGCAGGCCAGGCCCAACGCGACCGCCGCCAGCGAGTACGGCCAGGGCAGCAGCGGCGCCAGCCCCAGCGCGACCACGATGCCCTGGCTGGCCGCGATGCCGTTGATCCCATCCATGAAATTCCAGATGTTGATCAGCGAGGCGGTGAACAGCAGGACCAGCACGGCCAGCAGCCAGCTGCCACCGTGGACCTTGACCAGCGCGGCCAGCAGCGCGGCGGCGATGAAGTGCACCATCAGGCGGCGCATGGCCGGCAGCGGCCGGTGGTCGTCCCACCAGCCGATACCCGCCACCAGCGCCAGGCCAAGGCTGGCGACCAGCAGGCTCGGACGCGCTTCGGGCCAGGCCCACATGGCAACACCGGCGGTCACCAGCAGGCTGATGACAATGGCGATGCCGCCGCCGCGGGGGGTCGCCACGCTATGGCTGCGCCGCTCGCCCGGCTGGTCAAACAGTTGTCGGCGCAGCGCATAGCCCCGCGCCGCCCAGGTCAGTGCCGCACTCAGCAGGGCCAGGCCCAGCAGCGCGCCCATCACGAGCCACGGCATGGATCAGAGCACCGCGTAGTTCAGCAGCGGCTTGACCGTACCCCACTCCTTGCAGCTCGGGCACTGCCAGTGGTGGGTGCGCGCACCGAAACCACAACGGGTGCAGCGATAGGCCGGATTGCGCACCAGCAACTGGTCGGTGATGTGCTTGAGGTCGTGCAGGGTCGCCGTGGAATCGGCGCCTTCAGCCAGGGTCAGGTCGATCAGCGCGGACTCGCCACGCACCGACGGGCGATCCTTGAGCTGGCGGCCCAGGTAGGCACGGGCTGGCGCCACGCCCTCCTGCTCTTCCATCAGGCGGGTCAGCGCCAGCACCGGGGCGATGCCGCGGTAGTGCTCGGTCATCTCCGACAGGAACGCGCGTGCGCCTGCCAGATCGCCGACCTTGCGGTAGTTCTGCATCAACGCCGGCAACAGCTCCGGCAGGTACTCCGGATCATTGCGCGCAGCGCGCTCGAAGGCGCGTACGGCCGCTTCCGGATTGCCGGCATCGGTTTCCAGGCGTCCTTCAATGATGCCGGCACGTACCGACATCGCATCGGCCTGGTAGGCCCGGGCAATCGCTGCCCTCGCCTCTTCCAGCTTGCCAGCACCGCGGAAGCGTTCGGCCAGTTCGCACTCGAACTGCCCGATCAGCTTGCCCATCGGCTCGCCGGTGACGTCCTCGAAACGGGTCGCGTTGTCGATCGCCTTTTCCCAGTCGCGCTCGGCCTGGTAGATACCGATCAGGTGCTTGAGTGCCTGCGGCGCACGCTGGTCCAGCTGGGCCAGTTCGGTGAACACGGTCTCGGCGCGGTCCAGCAGGCCGGACTTCATGTAGTCCTCGCCCAGCGCCAGCAGCGCCTGCACGCGTTGCGCATCGCTGAGGTCGTGGCGGTTGACCAGGCCTTGGTGCAGGCGGATGGCGCGGTCGACTTCGCCGCGGCGGCGGAACAGGTGGCCCAGCGCGACCTGGGTCTCGAAGGTTTCCTTGTCCAGCTCGGCGATGTGCAGGAACAGCTCGATGGCCTTGTCCGGCTGCTCGTTGAGCAGGTAATTCAGGCCGCGGAAGTAGGTGCTGGACAGGCGGCTGACCTGGCTGTCACCGTGGCGTTGACCACCACGCCGTCCGATCACCCACCCGGCCAGTGCGGCCAGCGGAACGAACAGGAAGAACCAGAACCACTCGGTGACGAAATCCATCTTCGATCAGCGTCCATCAAAAGATTGGGGGGAAGCAACCGGTGCCGGCGTGGCGACAGCGGACTTGTTGGCGCGGCGCAACTGGCTGTAGAGCGGAATGACCACGCTCACCAGCACCAGGCCGGCACCGACGATGACACCCACCAGCAGCGCGGCGATCAGGGCCACGCCCACCGAGGTATGCAGTTGGGTAAACAGCAGGTTGATCGACATCGCGGTCATGTTGACCGCACCGATGATCAATCCAAGGATCAGAACCGCCAGCAGGACCAGCAGACGAAAAACCTTCATGCGACAGCTCCAGTGGCAGGAGTCCGTAGCTTATCCGACTCGCGGCTGGATTCGCACGCGGTGGCGCGACGGGAGGCTCAGGCCGGATCGGCGTCCAGCGGCAGCACACTGCTGACCCGCTCACGCAGTTCCTTGCCCGGCTTGAAATGAGGGACGTGCTTGCCCGGCAGGGCAACCGATTCGCCGGTCTTCGGGTTGCGACCCAGGCGCGGCGGACGATAGTGCAGCGAGAAGCTGCCAAAACCACGGATTTCGATGCGATCCCCGGCGGACAGCGATCCGCCCATCATTTCCAGCAACGACTTCACCGCCAGATCGACATCATCGGCCTTCAGGTGCGCCTGGCGGCGCGCAAGGATTTCGATCAGTTCGGATTTGGTCATTACCGGCTCACATCAGGGGTATCTCAGCCTGAAACGGCCCGGGCAATGCCCGGGCCGTCCAGGAAACAACGAACAGCGTAAGGCCGATTACTCGGACTTGTTGCCGTTCAGCTGTGCACGCAGCAGCGCGCCCAGCTGGGTGGTGCCGCTGGAAGCCGAAGAGGACTGGTATTCCTCCAGCACTTCGCGCATTTCAGCGTCGTCCTTGGCCTTGATCGACAGCTGCAGGGTACGGCCCTTGCGGTCCATGCCCACGAACTTGGCTTCGACCTTGTCGCCGACCTTCAGGTGCTGGGTGGCGTCGTCAACGCGCTCGTTGGCGATGTCGCGCGCCGAGACGTAACCTTCGATGCCGTCAGCCAGCTCGATGATCGCGCCCTTGGCGTCGACTTCCTTCACCACGCCTTCGACCTTGGAGCCCTTCGGATTGGCAGCCATGTACTGGCCGAACGGATCCTGCTCCAGCTGCTTCACGCCCAGGGAGATGCGCTCGCGCTCCGGATCGACAGCCAGGACGACGGCGTCCAGGGTATCGCCCTTCTTGAAGTTGCGAACGACGTCTTCGCCGGTGGTGTTCCAGCTGATGTCGGACAGGTGGACCAAGCCGTCGATGCCGCCGTCCAGGCCGATGAAGATGCCGAAGTCGGTGATCGACTTGATCTGGCCCGACACCTTGTCACCCTTCTTGTGGGTGGCAGCGAAGGTTTCCCACGGATTGGCGGCAACCTGCTTCATGCCCAGCGAGATACGGCGACGCTCTTCATCGACGTCCAGCACCATCACTTCGACTTCATCACCAACCTGGACAACCTTGGACGGGTTGACGTTCTTGTTGGTCCAATCCATCTCGGAGACGTGCACCAGGCCTTCGACGCCCGGCTCGATCTCAACGAACGCACCGTAATCGGTGACGTTGGAGACCTTGCCGAAGACGCGGCTGTTGGCCGGGTAACGACGGCCGATGTTGTCCCACGGATCCTCGCCCAGCTGCTTCAGGCCCAGCGAAACGCGGTTGCGCTCGCGGTCGAACTTCAGCACGCGGACGTCCAGCTCGTCGCCGACGTTCACGACTTCCGACGGGTGACGCACGCGCTTCCACGCCATGTCGGTGATGTGCAGCAGGCCGTCGATGCCGCCCAGGTCCACGAACGCGCCGTAATCGGTCAGGTTCTTGACGACACCCTTCAGGATCGCGCCTTCCTGCAGCTTGTCCATCAGCTGCTCGCGCTCTTCCGAGTGCTCGCTTTCGACGACAGCGCGGCGCGAGACCACGACGTTGTTACGCTTGCGGTCCAGCTTGATGAGCTTGAACTCGAGTTCCTTGCCTTCCAGGTAGGCCGGATCGCGCACCGGGCGCACATCGACCAGGGAACCCGGCAGGAAGGCGCGGACATCCTTGATGTCCACGGTGAAACCACCCTTGACCTTGCCGCTGATGCGGCCGGTGATGGTTTCGTTCTTTTCCAACGCTTCTTCCAGCTCGTCCCACACCATCGCGCGCTTGGCTTTCTCGCGCGACAGGACGGTTTCGCCGAAGCCGTTCTCGATCGAGTCGAGGGCGACCTTGACGATGTCGCCTTCGGCGACGTCGATTTCGCCAGCGTCGTTACGGAACTGTTCGATCGGCACGATGCCTTCGGACTTCAGGCCAGCGTTGATCACCACGACGTCGCCGCGGACTTCAACAACGGTACCGCTGACGATGGCGCCCGGCTTCAGCTTGGCCAGATTGGCCTGGCTGGCTTCAAACAGTTCGGCAAATGATTCGGTCATTAGATTTACTCTGTTGGACACATGGGTCGGTGGCGTCCCCTTCAGGGGAATGGCGACCGCCCGCCTGTTGGTCGACCCCGGAAACGCAGGTCGTGTGTAGTAGGAAAACCGCCACGCATCATTGCGCGACGGAGCTGGTACAGCACTGCTATGCGCGACCACCACCGATGCTGCTGGCAGCGCTCCCGCGCGAACGGATCAGGCAGCCGGAACCGGAAGCAGATCCATCACTCTGGCAACGACATCTGCGATGCCGATGCCTGTGGTGTCGATGAGGACAGCATCGTCTGCCGGCTTCAGGGGCGCCACGGTACGCTGAGCATCACGGGCGTCGCGGGCCATGATCTCGCGCAGGAGGTCATCAAAGTTAACAGAAACCCCCTTGTCTTTCAACTGCTTATGCCGGCGCTCGGCGCGCTCCTCGGCACTGGCGGTCAGGAAGACCTTGTAGGAGGCGTCCGGGAAGATCACCGTGCCCATGTCGCGGCCATCGGCGACCAGGCCGGGCAGCTCCCTGAATGCGCGCTGGCGCTCCTTCAGGGCGGCGCGGACCTCGGGAATGGCGGCAATGGCCGAGGCCAGCGCACCGGTGGTCTCCAGGCGCAGTTCGTCGGTGGCATCGGTGCCATTGACCATGACCCGCATCGACTCGCCCTGTTCAACAAACTGAACATGGGTGTCGAAGGTGCAGCGCACCAGCGCCGAGGCGTCAGAGGTGTCGATGTCTGCCCAGCTCGCGGCCACGCCCACTGCCCGGTACAGCGCGCCCGAATCCAGGTAATGCCAGCCCATCCGGCGCGCGATGATGCGGCTGATGGTACCCTTGCCAGCCCCTGAAGGGCCGTCGATGGTCAGGACGGGAGCGAGTGGATTCATGGGGTTCCCAGAGCGTGTGAAGGGGTCATTCTAGCCCCTGTCAGACGCCCCCAATGGGATCTTTTGTGCAACCACTTGAAACCACGAGGAAAAGCCCGGTAGAATGGCGGGCTTGAACGAGCGTCAACTGCCGATTGTCTTTCGCATATCGCGGCCACGCTCCACCCGAACAACTACTGTTTACGCCGAGGTATGCCATGAAAGTCCTGTCCTCCCTGAAGTCGGCGAAGGCCCGTCACCGTGACTGCAAGGTCGTGCGTCGTCGTGGCAAGATCTTCGTCATCTGCAAGTCGAACCCGCGTTTCAAGGCGCGTCAGCGCTAAGCCCAACAGCCTTCGCGGCTGCGGCTGGCCCTACGCGGGGCCGACCCGATGCAAAAAGCCGCCTTCGGGCGGTTTTTTGTTTATGCGGCTTTTTCCTGCCGTTTTTGCTGTAATCGCCTTTCTTGACCACTGGGGAGTAGATCGAGATGAAGCGTTACCTGTCCGCCTTGGCCGTGATGGCCGCGCTGGCCGCCACCACGCCGGCGCTGGCCGATACCCTGCTTGTCGACCGTGCCCGCGAGAAGCCGGCCGGTGCCCTGCCCGTGCGCGGCCAGAGCATGCAGCAGGTACAAGCGCAGTTCGGCGCGCCAAGCGAGCAACTGCAGCCGCGTGGCGGGCAGAAGCGGCAATGGCCGACCATCAACCGCTGGGTGTACCCGCAGTTCACCGTCTACTTCGAGAAGCAGAAGGTGATCGACGTGGTGGCCAACCAGGCGGACCCGAACGAAATCGGCCCGAAACCGCCTATCCGTTGATCCCTTTACCCGCCCTGGGCGGGCCTGTGTAGCGAGACCATGAACCAGACCCTTCGTTTTCCTGCCGAGTGGGAAGCCCAGAGCGGCGTCCTGATTGCCTGGCCCACCGCCGACACCGACTGGGCCGACCGCCTGGGCCAGGTGGAAGAGACCTACATCGCGCTGGTCGCGGCCATCACCCGCTTCCAGCCGGTGCTGATCTGCGTGGCCGACGACGATGTGGAGACCTATGCCGAGATGCGGCTGCGCTCCAACCGCATCGACATGGACAAGGTCCACTTCACCACGGCGGCCTACGACGATACCTGGTTGCGCGACTCCGGCCCGATCACCCTGCGCCGCGCCGACGGCGGCTTCCAGCTGCTGGATTTCCGCTTCACCGGCTGGGGCGGCAAGTTCGACGCCACCCTGGATGACCAGCTGGTGGGCGTGCTCGACCAGGCCGGCGTGTTCAACGACGCACCGGTGCGCAGCATTCCGTTCGCGCTGGAAGGCGGCGGCATCGAAACCGATGGTGAAGGCACCCTGCTGACCACTTGGAAGTGCCTGCACGAGCGCCACCCGGACCGCGACCGCGCCAGCCTGAGCGCCGACCTGGCCAACTGGCTGCAGCAGGACCGCGTGCTGTGGCTGGACCACGGCTACCTGGAAGGCGACGACACCGACGCCCACATCGACACCCTCGCCCGCTTCGCCTCGGCTGACAGCATTGTCTACCAGGCCTGTGACGACGAGAGCGACTCGCACTACGCCGAACTGCAGGCGATGGGCAATGAGCTGGCCGCGCTGCGTACCAAGGATGGCCAGCCATACCGCCTGTTCCCGCTGCCGTGGGCACAGCCGGTGATCGACGAAGGCCGCCGCCTGGCGGCGTCGTACGCCAACTACCTGATCGTCAATGGCGCGGTGCTGATGCCGGCCTACGGCGACCCGGCCGACGACCTGGCCCGCGATGTGCTGGCGCAGGCGCACCCGGGCCGCGAGATCGTGCAGGTGCCCTGCCGCTCGCTGATCTGGCAGAACGGCAGCCTGCACTGCATCACCATGCAGCTGCCGGCCGGGTTGTTGAAGGCCTGAGGATGGGTAGTGCCGGCCACTGGCCGGCAACCATGCAATACCTGATGGATTGACGGGGTTGCCGGCCAGCGGCCGGCACTACCAGCACCCATTCAGCGCGCGACACGCCGTCGCCGCCCATCCGCGCTAACATGCAGGTTTTCCCCCGCAGGAACGCCCCGCATGAACTCGCGCAGCCCCCTTACCGTCGCCCTGATCCAGGAGCGCAACCACGGTGATGCCGCCGCCAACCTGGCGGTGATCGAAGCACGCGTGGCCGAGGCGGCTGCGCAGGGTGCCAAGCTGGTGCTGCTGCAGGAACTGCATAACGGCCCGTACTTCTGCCAGCACGAATCGGTGGACGAGTTCGACCTGGCCGAGCCGATCCCGGGCCCGAGCACCGAGCGCCTGGGCGCGCTGGCGAAGAAGCATGGCGTGGTGCTGGTCGGCTCGCTGTTCGAGCGCCGTGCTGCCGGCCTGTACCACAACACCGCGGTGGTGTTCGAGAAGGACGGTACGCTGCTCGGCAAGTACCGCAAGATGCATATCCCGGACGATCCGGGCTTCTACGAGAAGTTCTACTTCACCCCGGGCGACATCGGTTTCAAGCCGATCGATACCTCGGTGGGTCGCCTCGGCGTGCTGGTGTGCTGGGACCAGTGGTACCCGGAAGCGGCACGCCTGATGGCGCTGGCCGGCGCCGAGCTGCTGCTGTACCCGACCGCGATCGGCTGGGACCCGGACGACGTGCAGGACGAGAAGACCCGCCAGCGCGACGCCTGGGTGCTGAGTCACCGCGGCCACGCCGTGGCCAACGGCCTGCCGGTGCTGAGCTGCAACCGCGTCGGCCACGAGGCATCGCCACTGGGCGCGTCGGGCATCCAGTTCTGGGGCAACAGCCACGTGCTCGGCCCGCAGGGCGAATTCCTGGCCGAAGCCGGCACTGACGCCACCGTGCTGCTGTGCGATGTCGACCTGCAGCGCAGCGAGCATGTGCGCCGCATCTGGCCGTTCCTGCGCGATCGCCGCATCGATGCCTACGGTGACCTGCTCAAGCGCTACATTGACTGAGCCGGAGCCCGCGCATGGCCGTCCTCATCCGTGATGCCGGCCCGGCCGACATCGACGCGATCACCGCGATCTATGCGGTGGAAGTGACCGACTTCGTCAACACCTACGAGTACGACATCCCCGACGCGTCCGAGATGCTGCGACGCATGCGCGACATCATCGACCGTGGCTTCCCCTACCTGGTCGCCGAAATCGACGGCCAGGTGGCCGGCTATGCCTACGCCAACACCTACCGCACCCGCATCGCCTACCAGTGGACCGTGGAAAACTCGGTCTACGTCGATGCCCGCTTCCAGGGCCAGGGCGTGGGCACCGGCCTGCTCCAGGCCCTCATCGACGCCTGCGTGGCGCGTGGCTACCGGCAGATGGTGGCGGTGATCGGGGAGCCGACCAACGCCGCGTCGATCAAGCTGCACGAACGCTTCGGCTTCGAGCTGGTGGGCGTGTTCCGTGGCCTTGGCCGCAAGCACGGCCGCTGGCTGGATACCGTGCAGATGCAGCGCGCGCTCGGCGATGGCGCCGACACCGCACCTTCCAATGAATGAACCCATGACCGAAACCCTTCCCGAAACCGGCGATGACCTGTTCGCCGGCCAGCCGGTGCGCGTCGTTGAACGCGACGGCGTGCGTTATACCCTGCTGGGCACTGCCCACGTCTCCCGCGCCAGCGTCGAGGCGGTGGAAAAAGCCATCGACAGCGGCCGCTTCGATGCCGTTGCCGTTGAACTGGACCCACAGCGCCTGCAGGCGCTGAGCGATCCGGACACACTGGCCAAGCTCGATCTGGTCGAAGTGATCCGCAAGGGCCGCGTGGCCCTGTTCGCCGCCAACCTGGCCCTGTCCGCGTACCAGCGCCGCCTGGCCGAACAGCTCGACATCGAGCCGGGCGCCGAACTGAAGCGCGCGGTGGAACTGGCGCGCGAGCGCAACCTGCCGGTACACCTGATCGACCGTGAAGTCGGCCTGACCTTCCGCCGTGCCTCGCAACGGCTGGGCTTCTTCGGCAAGCTGAAGCTGGTCGCCGGGCTGGGCGCCGGTCTGTTCTCATCCGAGGAAGTGGGCGAGAACGAGATCGAGAAGCTCAAGCAGGGCGACATGCTGGAGTCGAGCTTCGGCGAGTTCGCCAGCGAGAGCCCGGCGCTGTACGAGACCATCATCGGCGAGCGCGACCGCTACATGGCCACGCGCCTGCGCGAAGAACACGATCCGCAGCAGCGTGAGGTGCTGGCAGTGGTCGGTGCCGGTCACCTTGCCGGGCTGGCCCGCTACCTCGAAACCGACACCGAAGCACCGGCACCGCTGCGCGCCGAGCTGGAAGCGGTGCCGAAGAAGCGCAACATTCCGTGGTTCACGCTGGGCATCCTGGCCATCGTAGCGACCGGCATCGGCGTAGGTTTCTACCGCGGTGGTCTGGGCGTGGGCACCGAACTGCTGGCGACCTGGGCGATGTATACCGGCGGCCTCGCCGGCCTGGGCTGCCTGCTGGCCGGCGGCCATCCGCTGAGCATCCTCACCGCGATCGCGGTGGCGCCGTTCAAGCCGTTCCGCCTGAGCATCCCGACCGGCGCATTCTCGGCCCTGGTGGAAGCGCGCCTGCGCAAGCCGGCGTATGAGGACTTCCTGAAGCTGCGCGACGATGCGCAGAGCCTGAAGGGCTGGTATCGCAACCGCGTCACCCGCGTGGTGCTGACCTTCATGCTGACCAACATCGGCAGCATGCTGGGCCTGTGGCTGACCACGTTCAAGGTGTGGGGCAAGGTCGCCGGTTGATTGCAACGCCCCGCCGGGCATTGCCCGGCGCTACCGGCCGCACGGCGTCTGTGCGCGCGACCGGCAGGTGCCAACCTTGGTTGGCACGCTTTACGCCGACCGTAAAGATCGGCCGAGCATGCTCTGCGCAGAACATCAAAAAAAGGGGGAGGCCGCCCCACTACGACCGGCCTCCCCCACACCACAACACGTTGGCGCGCATTACGGTCGAGCAAGCTCGACCACTACACCGGGGTACCCGGCACGATCTCCAGACCGCGGGCGCGGCGGATCAGTCGCGTGACCGCACTGCGCAGGTCATCCAGCACTGCATAGATCGTCGGCAGGAACAGCAGGCTGACCACGGTCGAGAACGCCAGGCCGCCGGCAATCGCGCGCGCCATCGGCGAGTACTCCGGGCCGTTGCCGAACATCTGCGTACTGGTCAGCGAGATCGGCACCATCGCCAGGATCGCCGTGCCCATGGTCATCATGATTGGCCGCAATCGCTCGCGTGAGCCCTCCACCAGCGCCTGGGTGCGTCCCATGCCGCCGCGCCGCAGGTTGTTGATGTGCTCGATCATCACGATGCCGTTGTTCACCACCACGCCCATCAGCACCAGGATGCCGATGAAGGACATGATTCCGAACGAGGTACCGGTGATCCAGAACAACCAGAACACACCGAAGATCGAGAACAGCACGCCACTCATGATCGCCGCCGGGAACAGCAGCGACTCGAACACCGCAGCCATCACCACGTAGATCATTACCAGCGCGATCAGCAGGTTGAACACCATCTGCTGCATCGCTTCGTCGTCGTTGCCGTAGTCACCGCCATCGAAGGTGAAGCCATAGCCGGCCGGGAAGTTCATCGGCTTGAGCACCGACTCCATCGCTTTGCGGCCATCCGGCGCGGTGACCTTCTCGGCCAGGTTGGCCTTGATGGTCAGCGTGGTCTGGCGGTTGGTGCGGCCGATCTGGGTGGCGGACGAACCAACGTCGACGGTGACCAGGCTCAACAGCGGCACGCTGCGGCCATCGCCGGTACGCACGCTGAAGCCGGCCAGGTCTTCCGGGCTGCTCTGCTCGGCGCCGGCGAAGCGCACCCATACCGGCACCTCGTTGTCGCCACGGCGGAACTCGCGCATCGGTGCACCGCGCAGGGCCAGGCCGACGAAGCTGGCTACCTGCTCGGCATTGAAGCCGAACGCCGCCGCACGCTCGCGGTCGACGCGCACCTTCAGTTCACCACCCTTTTCGCCGTTGTCGATGCGCACATCGCGCAGCTCGGTGCGCTGGGCCAGCAGCGGCACCACTTCCTGGCCGATCTCCTGCAGCATCGAACTGGAGTCGCCGACCAGCTGCACCTGCACGCCCTGGTTGCCGCCACCGCCGCCATCACCGCCCTGGTTGCCGACGAAGTAGTCGGTGCGGGCCGACTTCGGCAGGCCTTTGCGCAGTTCTTCCTGCAGCGCCTTGATGTCCTTGGCGTACTTCTCGTCCAGGGTGACCACGGTGGAGCTCCCTTCCTGCTCGCTGTACCAGGAATACACCTGCTTGACGTGCAGGCGCTCGCGGTTGGCGTCGATCCAGTTCTCCACACGCGCCACTTCCTCGGACATCTGCCGGTAGGTGTAGGCGCCCTTCCACATGTAGCCGATGAAGATGTCCTTGCCGCCGTCGCCACCGAACATGTCGACCTTGGTCAGCTTCATCGGCACCAGGCTGACCAGCACCACCAGCACGATGCCGAGCAGGCTCCAGCCACGATGGCGCAGCGACCAGTCCAGCAGTGTCGCGTAGCGCCGCTGCAGCCGCGCGATCACGCCGGTCTGCGAGTGCACCAGCTTCGGCGTGGCCATGCGCGCGGACAGCATCGGGATCAGGCTGACCGCGACCAGCCACGAGGCCAGCAGCGAGACCGAGATGGTGATCGCGATCTGCGCCATGAAGATGCTGATGTTGTTGGTCTCACCGAACAGGTTCGGCACGAACACGATGCAGTGGCACAGCGTACCGGCACTGAGCGCGATGGCCACGTTGCGGGTGCCGATGATCGAGGCCAGGCGCGGCTGCCCCGGCATGCGCTCGCGCTCCTGGTAGATGCTCTCCACCACCACCACGGCGTTGTCGACCAGCATGCCCACCGCCAGCAGCAGGCCCATCATGGTCAGGATGTTCAGCGTCACCCCGACGAAGTACATGAAGCCCAGGGTGATGGTGAAGCAGATCGGAATGGCCAGGGTCACCATCAGCGTGGACGGCCAATGGCGCAGGAAGAAGAACAGCACCGTGATCGACAGGATCAGGCCGACCGCACCGGCCTCGGCCAGTTCCAGCAGCGAGGAGGTCACCGCCTTGCCCTGGTTGTCGATCACCTTGATCTGCACGTCGCGCATCGACGCTTCGGCACGGATCGATTCAACCTCGGCCAGTGCCGCGCGCGACACCTCCACCAGATTGGCACTGCGCTCCTTGAAGATGTCCAGGCCGACCGCCGGGTTGCCGTCCAGGCGGCGCCCGTAGTTCATCCGCGCCGGCTTCAGGCGCACATCAGCGATATCGCCCAGGCGCAGGCCCTTGGCGTTGATCACCAGATCGCGCATTTCCTGCAGGTCGGTGATCTCACCCACCGGCTGCACGCGCACGCGCTGGCCGTTGTCGTCGATCTGCCCGGCCGAGATCGAGAAATTCAGCGTACGCAGGCGCTCGCTCAGTTCATTGATGCTCAGGCCGTGCGCGTTGAGGCGGTTCGGATCGATGGCGATCTCCACCTCGTTCGGCGGCGCACCGGTGATGTCGACACGGGCCACGCCGGGGATGCGCTCGATGCGCCGCTTGAACTCGCGGTCGAGCTTGTCGTACGCGGTGGTCAGGTCGGTGGTGCTGGCCAGGCGCACCTTCAGCACCGGCTGGTCGCTGCTGGACCACTTGAACACGTTGTAGCGCTGCAGGTCGTCGGGCAGGTCGCTGCGGATCGCGTCGATGCGCTCGCGTGCATCGGAGGCGGCGATGGCGATGTCGCGGTCCCAGTCGCTGAACTCGATGAAGATCAGCGCCGCTTCGGAGGTGGCCGACGAGCGCATGCGCTTGATGCCGGTCATCGTCGCCAGCGACTCCTCGACCGGACGGATGATGGTCCGTTCCACTTCCTCCGGGGTGGAGCCGGTGTACGGAATCTGCACGAACAGGAACGGCGCGGAGATGTCCGGCAGCGCTTCCAACGGCAACCGGAACGAAGCGATCAGGCCGATCACCACCAGCGACACGAAACACATGATGGTGGTGACCGGGCGGCGGATGGAGAACTCGGCCACACTCATGCCGGTTCCTCCGTACCCGCCGCACTGCCCACTGCACCCGGCTCGATCTCACCGGCATGCTTGCGGCCACGTTCGCGGTAATACGCATCGCCACGACGGTCCATCAGGTCGTACACCACCGGGATCACCAGCAGGGTCAGCAGGGTCGACACCAGCAGGCCGCCGATCACGGTGATCGCCATTGGCGCGCGCACTTCAGCGCCCTCGCCCATCGCCACCGCCAACGGCAGGAAGCCGAACAGCGTGCACAGCGTGGTCATGATGATCGGCCGCAGGCGCGAGCGCGCACCTTCCACCAGCGCCTCGTGCTTGGCCACGCCAGCCTCGCGCAGCTGGTTGACCTTGTCGATCAGGATGATCGCGTTCTTGGTGACCAGGCCGACCAGCAGGATCAGGCCGATGAACACCACCACCGAGATGGGCTTGCCGGTCAGCATCAGCGCCAGGATCGCACCGACCAGCGCCAGCGGGATGGTGAACAGGATCACGAACGGGTGCAGCAGCGATTCGAACTGCGAGGCCATCACCAGGTAGACCAGGAAGATCGCCAGGCCGAAGGCGAAGATCAGCGACTTCGCCGCCTGCGCCAGCTCCTCGCCCTGGCCACCGATGTGCAGGCCGACACCCGCACCCAGCGGCTGCTCGGCGACCATCTGCTGCACCTCGCGCATGGCCGCGCCGAGGTCGATGTCGCGCAGGTTGGCCGACACCACCGCAACCCGGGTCTGGTCGGCGCGGTGGATTTCGCTGGGGCCAGTGGTGGCGACCACTTCGGCCACCGCGTCCAGCGTGACCGGACGGGTGCTGCCCGGGTTGACGATCAGCCGGCGGATGCTCTCCACGCTGGCGCGGTCGCCCTCCTGCGCACGCACCAGCACGTCGATCTTGCGGTCACGGAAGCTGTAGCGGGTGGCGACATCGCCGCGCACCTTCTTCACCACCACGTCGGCGATCTGGCGGGTGGTCAGGCCCAGCGCACCGGCACGCTCCTGGTCGAAGCGGATCTGGATCTCCGGGAAGCCCTCTTCCACCGTCGACTTCACATCGGCGTAGTGCGCGTTGCCGCGCAGCATCGCCGCCAGGCGCTGGCCGGCCACTTCCAGGGTTGCCATGTCCTGCCCGCGCAACTCGATTTCCAGCGGCGTGGAGAAGCTGAACAACGCCGGCCGCGCGAAGTCGACCTGTGCCCCCGGATGCTGGCCCATGGTGTCACGCAGGCGCTCGGTGATCTCGGCCTCGGTGCGTGCATTGCCACCGCCTTCCATCACCACGGTCAGCTTGCCGATGTTCTCGCCGCTCTCGGTGGGGCTGGCATCCAGGCGGGTGCCGCTGCCGCTGACACCGTACAGCGACGCCACGCCCTCGCCCTTGCCGTGTGCCAGCTGCAGCTCGCGTACCAGTGCATCAGTCTGCTTCAGCGGCGTGCCGGCCGGCAGCTTCACCGTCATTTCGAAACGATCCTGCGCCAGCTGCGGGATCAGATCGGCACCGAGCATCGGCACCAGCGCCATCGTCGCCACGAAGATGATCGAGGCAACACCCAGCACCTTGCCCGGATGCGCCAGTGCGCTCGGCAGCAGGCGCAGGTAGCCACGCTCGGCGCCGGCGTAGGGCTTCATCGCCAGATCGCTGGCCTTGCGCATCACCGGGCCGACCACCGCCACCACGCCACGCCACGCCCGCACGACCAGCCAGGCCAGCGCGTAGAAGCTCCAGCGCGCGGTCGCCACGGCACCACGACGGCCCAGCGCAACCGGCTTCTGCCAGCGGTTCTGCGGTTGCCACGGTTCGTTCGGCGCTTCTTCCGGGAACGCCAGCGGCGGCCGTCCCTTCAGCGAGCTCAGCATCGGGATCAGGGTCATCGACACCAGCAGCGAGATCGCGATGGCGATCGCCACGGTCAACGCCTGGTCGCGGAACAGCTGGCCAGCGATGCCATCGACGAACACCAGCGGCAGGAACACCGCGATGGTGGTCAGGGTGGAGGCGACCACCGCCATGCTCACTTCGCGGGTACCGGCGATGGCCGCCTGCAGGATGCCCAGGCCACGCTCGCGGGCCTTGGCGATGCTCTCCAGCACCACGATCGAGTCATCCACCACCAGGCCAGTGGCCAGTGCCAGACCGCCCAGCGACATCACGTTCAAGCTCAGGCCGAGCTGGCCCATGAAGAAGAACGTGGCGATGATCGAGACCGGCAGCGACAGGCTGATCACGAACGTGCTCCAGCCATCACGCAGGAACAGGAAGATGATCAGGATCGCCAGCAGGCCACCGATCACCGCATCCTTCTTGACGTCGGCGATGGCGTGCTCGATGAAGCGCGACTGGTCCTCGATGGTGGTCATCTCGACGTCGGACGGGAACGTGCCCTTGATCTGCTCCAGGCGCTTGCGCAGCGCTTCGGCGGTGGACACGGTATTGGCGTCGCCTTCCTTGTAGATCGCCAGTTCGACCGATTCCTTGCCGCCCAGGCGGATCACCGCTTCGCGCTCCTTGTACCCCTGGCGCACGGTGGCCACGTCCTTCAGGCGCACCGGCACACCGTTGGCGACCACGCTGGAACCACCGCCGGACGATGCGCTCTGCGCCGCCGATGCCGCCGCGATGGCTGCCGCCGAACCGGTCGACGCGGCGATGTTGAACATCTGCTGCAACGCCGAGTCGGCCGCGCTGCCGTTCGACGCCTGGGTGGTGACCAGCAGGTTGCGGATCTCCTCCAGATCGGCGAACTGGTTGACGGTACGCACCAGGAAGCGCTGCGAACCCTCCTCCAGGCGGCCGCCGGAGATGTTGATGTTCTCGTCCTTCAGGCGCTTGATGACGGTGTCGATCGGCAGGTTCAGCTGGGCCAGCTTCTGCTGGTCGATGTCGACCTGGATCTCGTCCTCGAGGCCGCCACCGACCTTGACCGCCGCCACGCCGCTGACCGGCTCCAGCTTCTTCTTCAGGTCTTCATCGGCATAGCGGCGCAGGCCGGTCAGCTCACGGACCGCATCGGCATCGCTGGTCGGCGCCACCTTGTTCGACAGCACCAGGCGCATGATCGGTTCGGTGGACGGATTGAAGCGCAGCAGCACCGGGGCCTTGGCCTCCAGTGGCAGGTTCAGCGCTTCCATCTTGTCGCGCACCTCCAGGCTGGCCTGGTCCATGTTGGTGCCCCAGGCGAACTCCAGCACTACATCGCTCTGGCCGGTGCGCGAGACCGACTTCAGCTTGCGCAGGTTCTTGACCACGCCGACCGCTTCTTCAACCGGCTGAGTGATCAGGGTTTCGATTTCGGTCGGCGCCGAACCGGTGTACTCGGTGCGCACGGTCAGCGTCGGGTAGCTCAGGTCGGGCAGCAGGTTGACCTTGAGGTTGCCCAGCGCGATCAGGCCGAACAGCAGCAGCGTGACCGTGCACATGGCGATGGTCACGCGACGGCGGGTGGCGAACTCCACCAGGCCGCCGCGCATGCTGGCGGCGGCGCCGTCGCTCGCCGGCGAGGCACCGTGGTCGTGGCCCGGGGCGGTCATTGCGTGCTCCCGGCCTTGTCTGCCGGCTTGGCGGCCGCTGCGACCGTCTTCGGCTTTGCCTTCGGATCGGCGATCACCTGCACTGCGGTGCCGTCGCGCAGGGCGACCTTGCCAGCGGTGACCACCTGATCACCGGCCGCCAGGCCATCACGGATCTCCACCCACGGGCCCTCGGCGTAACCCAGCTTGACCGGAACGCGTGCGACCTTGCCTTCGCGCACCCGGAACACCGCCGGCTCACCATCGTCGAGCAGCGCCAGGCGCGGCACCACCAGCGCATCGGCACGCTGGTCGTAATCGATGCGGATGCGACCGAACATGCCGGGCTGCAACGCGTGCGCGGCGCCATCGAAGGCACTGACCACGCGAAACGTACCGCTGCCCGAATCCACCACCGGTGCGATGCGGTCGACGGTGCCGGTGAAGCTCTGCCCCGGCAGCGCATCGGCAGCCAGCGTCACCGGCTGGCCGGCGCGCAGGGTGGCCAGCTCGCGCTCGGGCACGTTGAGGGTGGCTTCCAGCCGCGAGTTGTCGACGATGCGGAAGATCGGCGTGTTGATCTGCACGAAGTTGCCGGTCTTGATCGAGCGCGACGCGATCACGCCGGAGATCGGCGCCACCACCGTGGTGTAGGACAGTTCCAGCGTGGCCAGGCGGTACTGCGCGCGTACGTTTTCCAGGTCGTAACGCAGCTGGTCGACGTCGGCGGCGCTGACCATCTGCTGGCCCACCAGTTTCTGCGCGCGCTGGTAGTTGTTTTCCAGCTTGCGCATCTGCGCTTCGCTCTGCGCCACAGCCAGCCGAGCGCGGTCCGGGTCCAGACGTACCAGCGGCTGGCCGGCGGTGACCCGCTGGCCTTCTTCAACCAGCACCGCCAGCGCCACGCCGGAAGTCTTGGCCACCACCTGGGACTCGGCGCGTGGTTCCAGCGCAGCGGTACCGGTGTAGCTGGCCGCGACAGCACGGTGGCTGGCCACGGCCACTTCGACCGGGACCGCATCGACCTTCTTCTCCTCCTTGGTCTCGGCGGCCTTGGCTTCGGAATTGGGCCCTGCAGCGCAACCGCCCAGCAGCAGGGAGGTGGAGATCAGCAGTGCGGCAGCGCAGATTCCGCTGCGACGGCCGGACAGGAAGGTTGAGTGCGACATCGTCAGATCCCTGGAGGATGCGTGGACAGGTGTGGTAGCAAAGTAATGCACCACTTCACGGCAACACCATATCCCAAAGGTCATGGTGTCTTCGTGCCACTGGTCGGCCCGCCCCCCATTTCAGCTAGATGAAACCTGGGGCTATACTCGGGTCGTTCCGTACCCCACGCCGGAACGACCAGACCCGAATCCCCGGAAACGACACCATGCGCCCGCAGCCGCTCGCCGCTTGTCTCGCTCTGGCCGTCCTCCTGCCCCTTGGGGCCGCCGCACAGCCCGCTCCTGCTCCTGCCACACCTGCCCCGGCCCCGGCTCCCGCCGCTGCCCCGGCGCCTGCCGCCCCCACCGGCAACTTCGACAATGGCCGTGTCCTGGCCTACACCTGCCAGGGGTGCCATGGCATCACCGGCTACAAGAACGCCTACCCCAGTTACCGGGTGCCGAAGATCGGCGGCCAGACCCAGCAGTACCTGGCCCAGGCCCTGACCGAGTACCGCCAGGGCAAGCGCAGGCATCCGACGATGCAGGCGCAGTCGATGAGTTTCAGCGAACAGGAGATCGCCGATCTCTCTGTTTACCTGTCCACCGTCAAGTAAGGCCCGCCCATGTCGAAAGCCGCGCATCCGATGCGTCACGCCATCGCCCTGTCCGTTGCCCTGCTGCTGGCCGCCTGTTCACAGTCGCAGGTGGAAAACAGCGAGAAATCCGCCGCCGATCCGGGCCATGCCAGCGGCGAACACGGCTCTTCATCCTCCGCCGGCCTGCCACCGGGCCGCGAGGCCGCCGGTGAAGCCCGCGCCAAGGTGAAGAGCAAGGCCACCAACCAGAGCTGCATCGACTGCCACGGCGCCGACGGCAACGCGCCGATCGATGCGACCTATCCGAAGCTGGGTGGGCAGTACGGTGACTACCTGGCGCATGCGCTGCAGGCCTACCGTGCCGGTGACCGCCAGCATGCGCTGATGACGCCACAGGCGAAGGACCTGAGCGATCAGGACATCGCCGATCTGGCGGCGTATTTCGGCAGCCGGCCGAGCCAGCTGCGGGATCTGCACGGGGTCAAATGACCACGCTGCGGGGATCATGACTGCTGCAATCTGAGGCGTTCATGGGCGTTACTTTTCTTTGCGCGCAAAGAAAAGTAACCAAAAGAAACGCTCCGCCGTCCGCGAGCCGATGCTGCGCACCGGTACCCTGCGCTCCTCGGCCCACCGAGGGACGGCGCGGGAACTCGCTGCGCTCAGACACCCGCGCCTCTTCGCCCTCGCCGGACCTGCGGTGCTCGGCTCGCTTCAAGGCGGAATCAGATCAAAAGCCACAGCCGCCCGCCGGGCGAGACGGCCGTGGCAGGCGCTCAGCCTTCCAGCTCTTCCCAGCGCGCGTACGCGGCATCCAGCTCGGCCTGCACCTTGGCCAGCTGCTGGGTGTGCGCGGTCACTTCGGCACTGCTGCGGGTGTAGAACGACGGGTCGTTCATCGCCGAGGTCAGCCCTTCGACGTCGCCTTCCAGCTTCTCGATGGTCTTCGGCAGCTGCTCCAGTTCGCGCGCTTCCTTGTAGGCCAGCTTGCGCTTGGGCGCAACCGGAGCAGCGGCCGTGGCGGCCGGTGCAGCGACCGCCGGCTTGGCTGCCGGGGCCGCAGCAGGCGTCGCCACGCTGGCCGCATAGCGCTGCCAGTCGCTGTAGCCGCCGACGTACTCACCGATCACGCCGTCGCCTTCCATCACCAGCGTGGAGGTCACCACGTTGTCGATGAAGTCACGGTCGTGGCTGACCAGCAGCAGGGTGCCGGTGTACTCGCCCAGCAGCTCTTCCAGCAGCTCCAGGGTTTCCACGTCCAGGTCGTTGGTCGGTTCGTCCATCACCAGCAGGTTGGACGGCTGTGCGAACAGCTTGGCCAGCAACAGGCGGTTGCGCTCGCCGCCGGACAGGCGGGTGATCGGCGCACGCGCACGTTCCGGGGTAAACATGAAGTCCTGCAGATAGGCATGCACATGCTTGCGCTTACCGTTGAACTCGAGGAAATCGCGGCCTTCGGCCACGTTCTCGATCGCGCTCCAGTCTTCGCGCAGCACCGCGCGGTACTGGTCGAAATACGCGATCTGAAGGTTGGTACCGGCGTTGACCTCACCCTTGGCCGGCTGCAGTTCGCCCAGCAGCAGCTTCAGCAGCGTGGTCTTGCCGCTGCCGTTGGGACCGATCAGACCGATGCGGTCGCCGCGCATGATGGTGGTGGTGAAATCGCGGACCATGGTGCGCTCGCCGAAGGCGAACGAAATGTCCTTGACGTCGATGACCTTCTTGCCGGAACTGACGCCCTGGGCAGCTTCCATCTTGACGTTGCCGCTGAGGTCGCGGCGCTGCGAACGCTCCACGCGCATCGCCTTCAGGCGGCGCACGCGGCCTTCATCGCGGGTGCGACGGGCCTTGATGCCCTGCCGGATCCAGACTTCTTCCTGCGCCAGCAGCTTGTCGAAGCGGGCGTTCTCCTGCGCCTGCGCGTTGAGGCGTTCCTCGCGGCGGCGCTCGTAGTTGGCCCAGTCGCCCGGCCAGCTGGTGACCTGGCCGCGGTCGATCTCGACGATGCGGGTGGCCAGCGCACGCAGGAAGCGGCGGTCGTGGGTGACGAACACCACGCTGCCGCTCCAGCCCTTCAGGAACGCTTCGAGCCAGTCGATGGCCTCGATGTCCAGGTGGTTGGTCGGTTCGTCCAGCAGCAGCACGTCGGGGCTGGACACCAGCGCGCGGGCCAGCAGCACGCGGCGCTTCATGCCACCGGACAAGCGGCCGAACTCGGCCTCGCCGTCCAGGTCGAGCTTGGTCAGGGTTTCGCTGACGCGCTGGTCCAGGCCCCAGCCGTTGGCGGCGTCGATCTTGGCCTGCACGTTGCCGAGCGCTTCGCCATCGAACACTTCGGCATGGCTGAGGTGGTGGAACTCGGCCAGCCACTGGCCCAGTTCGCCGAGGCCGTCGGCCACGACATCGAACACCGAACCGGCGGCGCCGTGCGGCACTTCCTGCTCCAGGCGGGTGACACGCACGCCCTGCTGCACGCGGACTTCGCCGTCATCGGGCTTGTGGTCGCCGGACAGCAGCTTGAGCAGGGTGGATTTGCCGGCGCCGTTGCGGCCGATCAGGGCGATGCGTTCGCCCGGCTCGATCGACAGTTCGGCCTTTTCCAGCAACAACGGGCCGCCGACGCTGAAGTCGACGTTCTGTAGGGTAATCAGAGGCATCCGCCTATTGTACGGGTTGGGGGCGTCGGCCGGGCTGCACCCGGCACCCGCGGTAGTGCCGGCCGCTGGCCGGCAACCTCAACGGCAACTTCAAAAGCGGATTTCCTGCGGGATGGCGGAGTGGATCCCGCGATCTGTCGGAACGGCATTCTGCTCTGGTGGGTGTCGACCCTGGTCGACACAGTAGATCCACGCCATGCGTGGATGAGCACTACAAGAAGTGTCGATGGATGGAATCAACTGGGGTTCTGATGGATTACCCCACCTCCCCCAGCAACGCCTGCAGCCCCGGCAGCCACTGCTTGCCGGGATGCCGTACCAGCCACAGGGTGCGCTGCAGGGCGGGCAACGGGGTCTCAAGCACGCGCAGGCGGCCGAGGGCCAGTGGTTCTTCCAGCGCATGACGAGAAAGACAGGCCAGACCCAGTCCGGCGATGGCGGCCTGCTTGATCGCTTCGGTATTGCCCAGCTGCAGGGTCTGCGCGAAACCGCGCAGGTGCGGCAGCAAGGCCTGCTCCACCGCTTCGCGGGTACCCGAGCCCGGTTCGCGCAGCAGCCAGCGTGCGCGGCGCAGTTCGTCCAGCGACCAGCGCGCGGGGGCATCGGTGGCGGCGACGATCACCAGCGGGTCCTGCTGCCAGGCGGTGACCTGCAGGCCGCGCTCGTGGCACGGGCCTTCGATCAGGCCGGCGTCCACGTCCAGCCGCTGCACGGCGGCGACCACGCCGGCACTGTTGTCGATGCGCAGGTCGACTTCGGCCTGCGGCGCCTGCCGCAGCAGTTCGGCAATGCGCGGCGGTAGCAGGTAATTGCCGATGGTGGTGCTGGCGGCCAGCACCAGCCGCAGTGGCGCGCCCTGCGACGGGTCACCGCCGGCGGCGAGCTGGCGCTCGAGGTCGGCGGCGTTGACCAGCAGCGTGCGCGCGGGTTCCAACAGGGCGCGGCCGTGGCCGTTCAGCGCCAGGCGGCGGCCGATGCGGTCGAACAGGGGCGTGCCGAAGTGCGCTTCCAGCTCCTGCAGGGCGGCGCTGCTGGCCGACTGCGAAAGCGCAATGGCCTGGCCGGCAGCAGTGGTGCTGCCATGGTCGGCGATGGCGACGAAGACCTGCAGCTGGCGCAAGGTCAGGCGCATGCTATTTACCCATTTGATAGGTAGCTTTAACTAATATTATTCGTTTTACAGGTCAGAGACTCAGGCGCACGCTTGCCACGTCACCCCAGCCCTGCCCCTGTCATGAACGCCCCCGCTCTCTCCTCCTGGTCCCTGCCCGCCCTGCGCCAACGCTGGCAGCCGCGCCTGCCTGGCCTTCTGCTGGTGGGCCTGATCGCGGCGGCGTCGCTGTATCTGGCCGAGCTGCCCTGGCTGCAGGCGCACGGCCTGAGTGCGCTGACCGTGGCCATCGTCGCCGGCATCGTGGTCGGCAACACCCTCTACCCGCGGCTGGCGCCGAGCAGCGCAGCCGGTGTGGGCTTCTCCAAGCACTGGCTGCTGCGCGCCGGCATCGTGCTCTACGGCCTGCGCCTGACCTTCCAGGACATCGGCCATGTCGGCGTCACCGGCGTGCTGATGGACGTGCTGGTGGTCGCCAGCACCTTCGGACTGGCCTGCTGGCTGGGCAGGCGCGTGTTCAAGATGGAACGCGAGGCGGCGATGCTGATCGGTGCCGGCAGCGCGATCTGCGGCGCGGCGGCGGTGATGGCCGCCGAACCAGTGGTGCGCGGCCGTGCTGCGCAGGTCACGGTAGCGGTGTCGACAGTGGTGGTGTTCGGCACGCTGGCGATGTTCCTGTATCCCGCCCTGTATGCGCTGGTGCAGTCGCACGGCTGGCTGGCGATGGACGCGCAGCAGTACGGCCTGTTCACCGGTGCGACGGTGCATGAAGTGGCACAGGTGGTGGCGGCCGGCCGCGCGGTCAACGAAGCGGCGGCCGATACCGCAGTGATCACCAAGATGGTGCGGGTGATGCTGCTGGCACCGTTCCTGGTGGCGCTGTCGCTGTGGCTGGCGCGTGGCGGCAAGGCCAGCGCCGATGGCAGCAAGGCGCGCATCGTGGTGCCGTGGTTCGCTTTTGGTTTCGTGGCGGTGGCCGGGTTCAACTCGCTGCATCTGCTGCCGGCCGGCCTTCAGGCGGGGCTGGTGCAGCTGGATACCGTGCTGCTGGCGATGGCGATGGCCGCGCTGGGCCTGACCACCCACGTTTCGGCGCTGCGCCAGGCCGGACTGAAGCCGCTGCTGCTGGCGCTGATCCTGTTCGCCTGGCTGCTGTTCGGTGGCCTGGCGATCCACCAGGGCGTGCTGGCGGTGCTTGGCTGAGCAGGAGCGTGCCGACCAAGGTCGGCACCCACATGGATGAAGGCCCCAGGACGGGGCCGGCCGCGCGGACGGGTACAATGCGCCATGACTGACTTCTCGACTCTGCCGCTGAGCCCGGCCCTGCAGCCCGGCCTGGACGCCCTCGGCTACACCACCCTCACCCCCGTGCAGGCGCAGAGCCTGCCGGCCATCCTGGATGGCCGCGATGTGATCGCACAGGCGCCGACCGGCAGCGGCAAGACCGCCGCCTTCGGCCTGGGCCTGCTGCAGGCCATAGACCCCAGCCTGATCCGTGTGCAGGCGCTGGTGCTGTGCCCGACCCGCGAACTGGCCGACCAGGTCGGCAAGCAGATCCGCAAGCTGGCCACCGGCATTCCCAACCTGAAGCTGCTGCTGCTGGTTGGCGGCGTGCCGCTGGGCCCGCAGCTGGCGTCGCTGGAAGGCCATGACCCGCACGTGGTGGTCGGTACGCCCGGCCGTGTGCAGGAGCTTGCACGCAAGCGCGCGCTGAACCTGGGCGCGGTGCGCACGCTGGTGCTGGACGAAGCCGACCGCATGCTCGACATGGGCTTCGAGGAGCCGATCCGCGAGATCGCCGGCCGCACCCACAAGGATCGCCAGAGCCTGCTGTTCTCCGCCACCTTCCCGGACAGCATCCGCGCAATGGCGCGTGACCTGCTGCGCGAGGCAGTGGAAGTGACCGTGGAAGGCGCCGACCAGGCACCGGCCATCCGCCACATGTTCTGCGAGGTGGAACCGGCACACCGGCAGAAGGCGCTGGCCGGCCTGCTGCTGAAGTACACGCCGGAATCAGCGGTGGTGTTCTGCAACACCCGCAAGGACGTGGACGAAGTGGCCAACTCGCTGCAGCAGTTCGGCTTCTCCGCGCTGGCCCTGCATGGCGACATGGAACAGCGCGACCGCGAGGAAGTGCTGTTGCTGCTGGCCAACCGCAGCTGCAACGTACTGGTGGCCAGCGATGTGGCCGCACGCGGCCTGGACGTGGAAGAGCTGGCGGCGGTGATCAACTACGAGCTGCCGACCGACGTGGAGAGCTATCAGCACCGCGTGGGCCGTACTGGCCGTGCCGGTGCCAGCGGCCTGGCGATCAGCCTGGTGGCCGGCCGCGAGAAGACCCGTGCCGAAGCCATCGAAGCGCAGATGGGTCAGGCGCTGGACTGGCAGAAGACGCCGTTGGCGACTTCGCGCCCGGCCGAGCTGCCGCAGGCCGCGATGCGCACGCTGCGGATCGACGGCGGCAAGACCGACAAGCTGCGCCCGGGCGATATCCTCGGTGCACTGACCGGCGACGCCGGCCTGTCGAGCAAGTTCATCGGCAAGATCGCGATCTTCCCGACCCGCTCCTACGTGGCGATCGCCCGTGAGCAGGCCAACAAGGCCGTGGCCAAGCTGGAAGCCGGCAAGATCAAGGGCCGTCGTTTCCGAGTGCGGATGATGTGATTGAAGCAGCGTTGCCAACCACGGTTGGCAACGACCTGACCTGGTAGCGGCCAACCTTGGTTGGCCCGTCCATGGCGTCAGTCGCGAAAGGCGATGCCAACCAAGGTTGGCAACTGCCGGCTCCAGGCCATTCGCTCTGGTAGATGCCAACCTTGGTTGGCACCCACCCTTCGATCAGAACACCAGTTCGGTGTGCAGCGGCAGGCCCGATTCCCAACGGGCGCGACCACCGAGACCGTCGAGTTCGACCAGTACGCCGGCGCCGACCACGTCAACGCCCAGGCGGCGCACCAGCGACAGCGCGGCAACCAGCGTGCCGCCAGTGGCCAGCACGTCGTCGATGATCGCCACGCGGGCACCGGCCGGCAGCGCATCAGCGTGCACTTCGATGCAGTCGCTGCGGTATTCCAGCGTGTATTCCTCGCGCAGCACCTGGCCCGGCAGCTTGCCCGGCTTGCGCACCGGCACGAAGCCGACGCCCAGTTCCAGCGCCATCGCGGCACCGAGGATGAAGCCACGCGATTCGATGCCTACCACCGCGTCCAGCTTCTGGTCACGCCAGCGGTCGGCCATCGCGGTGATGGCACCGCGGAAGTCCTCGCCGTGGGCGAGCAGCGGCATGATGTCCTTGAAGAGGATGCCGGGCTTGGGGAAGTCGGCGATGTCGCGCAGGCGGGAGGCCCACTGCGGAGCGACGAGGGCGTCGGTCATGTCACGTTGGCTATCTGATGGCGGCATAGGGTACCTGTTCCGGGCGCCTCCTGCCTGTTGGGGGTATTCGGCCGGGCTGCGCCCGGCACCTGCGGAGGCCAGGTCAAACGCCAGAGCAAAAGCGGATTCCGTGGCTCGGCGGGGCGGTGTCGGAGTGCGGGGACGCCGCAAGTACGTCCCTGTAAGCTCGGTCGCCGCTTGCTCGTGTGCGCTGTCCTGCGCACATGGCAAGACCGGGGTTGGGCGTCCTCCCCAACCCGCCCGAGGCATGCCTCGGGCCCATGCGGCTCACGCCCCCGCAACCGGACCCACCCTGCCTTCGACAGATTTCTGCGATCTGTCGGGCATTGCTTTCTGTAGATCCACGCCATGCGTGGCTGAATCTTCATCGAAATCCAATATTTCGAAAATTGAACGAAGAGCATCCACGCATGGCGTGGATCTACCGTGTCGACCAAGGTCGACACCTACCAACAGCCGCCGGAATCTGTCAGAGGTGGGGCGGTGTCGGAGTGCGGGGTGTCAGCCGCATGGATGCGGCTGCCAAGCCTACAGGGACGTACTTGCGGCGTCCCCACACTCCGACACCACCCCGCCAAACCACGGAAGCCAGCTCTTGCCTTGGCTTTTGATCTGGCCTCTGCAGGTGCAGGGCGCAGCCCTGCCGAAACCCACCCTCAGGAGCTGCAGGACAGCATCGAGCAGCCGGCGCGGTTGTCTGCCCACGCCGGGCGCTTGCCGGCGAAATGCTCCAGCCCGGCACGCTCGGTGTACGGATCACACAGCACGTCCTGCAGTGCGTGAACGCCACCGAGATCGCCCTGCTCTGCACGATCGATGGCTTCCTGCGCCAACCAGTTGCGCAGCACGTACAGCGGATTGGCCGCGGCCATCTTCGCGGTGCGCTCAGTGGCCGACAGCGGATCGGCCTGCAACCGTGCCGCGTAGTCCTGCAGCCACTGCTGCAACGGAGCCTGCACCGCCTGCTGGCGCGCCTCGTCGTAGTACACCGCGTCCAGCAGCGCCGCATCCGGTGCCGCCGGATCGAGGCGCATCAGCGCGCGCCAGGCCAGGGTCATGTCCATGGCACCGTCCTGCATCAGCTGCTGCCAGCGCAGGTAGAGCTGCAGGTCGTCATCGTCGGCCGCGGCCAGGCCCAGCTTGGCTGCGGCATCGCGACGGGTGCAGGCCACGAAGGTGGACTGATACGCCGCCAAGCCCGCCTGCAGTGGCGCCACATCGGCGAACAACGGCGACAATGCCTGCGCCAATCGGCTCAGGTTCCAGTACGCCACCTGCGGCTGGGTACCGAAACGATAACGGCGGCCCTGCGCGTCGGTGGTGTTCGGCGTCCAGTCCGGATCGAAATCCTCGACCCAGCCGTAAGGGCCGTAATCAAGTGTGAGGCCGAGCACGGACAGGTTGTCGGTGTTCATCACGCCATGCACGAAACCCACGCGCATCCAGTGCGCGATCATCTCGGCGGTTCGCACCGCGATCTGCGCGAACCATTCGCCATACAGCGCCTCGCCCTGCCCTTCCAGCTCGGGGAAATCACGGACGATGCAGGCATCGACCAGCTGCTGCAGCAGGGCGGTTTCACCACGCGACGCAGGCAGCTCGAACGAACCGAAGCGCAGGAACGACGGCGACACCCGGCATACGATGGCACCAGGCTCGGCGCGCGGATGACCGTCGTAGAACATGTCACGCACCACGTCGTCGCCGGTACCGACCAGCGACAACGCGCGCGTGGTCGGCACCCCCAGATGGTGCATCGCTTCGCTGCACAGGAATTCGCGGATCGACGAGCGCAGCACTGCGCGCCCATCGGCCCCGCGCGAATACGGCGTGGGGCCAGCACCCTTCAGCTGCAGCTCCCAGTGGCGGCCATCCGGCGCGACCAGTTCACCCAGCGAGATCGCACGGCCATCGCCCAGCTGCCCAGCCCAGTGACCAAACTGATGGCCACCGTAGTTGGCCGCCCAGGGCTGCATGCCGGCGTACAGCGCGTTACCGCCGAATACACGCGCGAAGCCTTCGCTCTCGACCTCAGCGGTATCGAAGCCAAGCATTTCGGCGACGTCCGGTGCCCAGGCCAGCAGCGTGGGCGCCGTCACCGGGGTCGGCATCACTGGCGACCAGGCTGCGCCCAGCACTTCGCGCCGGCGCGGGCCGGATTCGGGGTCGCCCGGCAGGGTATGCAGCAGGCGGTTGTCGAAACGGGGGCTGTCGGTATCCATGGTGCTGAAGATGGGGGCGACGGCCGCCCTCCTCAATTGCCACTGAGCGCCTGCAGGTGGCCACCGTGGGCCTCGGCACGCTGGTAGGCCGGGCGCTCACCGATACGCTTGAGGAAACCACACAGTGCCGGCTTGTCGTCGAGGCCACCACCGCGCGCGGCAGCGGCCTGGATCGGGAAGCTCATCTGGATGTCGGCCGCACTGAAGCGCTCGCCGGCAAACCACGGGCTTTCGGCCAGGCGGCGCTCCATCCAGTCCAGGTGCAGGCGCCGCTGCGGACCGATGAAGCCGCGCTCGGCCTTGTCGGCGATGCTGCGTGCGATCGGGCGCGCGAAAAACGGCATCGGCGCATTGCGGATGCGGCCCATCACCAGGGTCAGCAGCAGCGGCGGCATCGCCGAGCCTTCGGCGTAGTGCAGCCAGTAGCGGTAAGCGATGCGCTCGGCACCCTCGGCGGGCGTCGGCGACGGCGACAGCTGGCGCTGGGTGTCGTAGCGGTCGGCAAGGTAGTCGAGGATCGCCCCGGACTCGGCCAGTACCAGCTCGCCATCCTGCAGCACCGGCGACTTGCCCAGCGGGTGCACGTTGCGCAGTTCCGGCGGCGCCAGCAGCGTCTTCGGATCGCGCGGATAGCGACGCAGTTCGTAGTCCAGCCCCAGCTCCTCCAGCATCCACAGCACGCGCAGGGAACGGGAGTTTTCCAGGTGGTGGACGATGCGCATGGACGGTTCCGCGATGGGAGGATGCATCTGATCTTAGCCCGCCCAGCTGCATGTCTTTTGTAGAGTCGAGCTTGCTCGACTGCTTTCCAGAGACAGTCGAGCAAGCTCGACTCTACAAAACAGCGGGCAATAAAAAACGCCGGAAGCTTTCGCTTCCGGCGTTCTGGCTACCAAACGGTAGCAGACGGATTAGACCGCCTGCACCTGGTCAGCCTGCATACCCTTCTGACCCTGGACGGCGATGAAGGTAACCTTCTGGCCTTCCTGCAGGGTCTTGAAGCCGGTGCCCTGGATGGCACGGAAGTGCACAAACAGGTCCGGGCCGCTTTCCGGGGTGATGAAGCCGAAGCCCTTGGCGTCGTTGAACCACTTGACGGTGCCGGTCTGACGATCAGACATTTGACTAACTCCTGAAACACATGTTGAAAAAATCGCAGCCACCGGGTATCGGGGCCGAGACTGAGTTGCAGGCGTTGGTAAAGCGGATCGATGAGCGGATCGTGAGATCAACTGCACCAGGCCACGATTCACGGTGACCCTAGCAAACACAGTGGGACGAACGATACGCGTGTTTTCTGCAAAAAGCGATAGCCCGGACGTTCATGGGCAGACCCCGCCCGCTAGACGTGACAAGGGCTGGCAGCCGATCGAGGCTAACTCCGAGTCCCCATTCAGGATTTTCCTACCCTACACTGGGTAAATGACTGAAGCTGAAACCCAAGCTGAACCCGCTCTCCCACGCATCTGGGTAGACGCGGACGCCTGCCCCACCGTCATTCGCGACATCCTGTTCCGTGCCGCTGAACGCGTTGGGATCGAGCTGACCCTGGTCGCCAACCAGTGGATCCGGACCCCGCCCTCACGTTGGCTGCGCTCGATCCAGGTCCCCCAGGGCCTGGACGTGGCCGACAGCGCCATCGTCGAACGGGTCGCCGCCGGTGACCTGGTGGTCACCCAGGACATCCCGCTGGCCGCACTGGTGCTGGAAAAGAAGGCGGTGGCGCTGAACCCGCGTGGCCAGCTGTACACCCCGAACAACATGGCCGAGCGGCTGTCGATGCGCAATTTCATGGAAGAGCTGCGCGGCGCCGGGGTGCAGACCGGGGGCCCACCGCCGCTGGGCCCGCGCGACCGGCAGCTGTTCGCGGCCGAGCTGGACCGCTGGCTGGCGCGACGCCCGGTTCGCTGAACGGCCCTACCCGCCCAGGCCGGGCAGGCACAGGCGGCGCTGGCTGCTGAACCGCCTGGGCTCGCCGCTCAATGGATCGTCGAAGGCCAGCCCCTGCGCCAGCAGCTGCAGGGGCGCCTCGACCGTTTCATCCGGGCGCAGCATCAACTGCGGATACAGGTCATCGCCCTCGATGGGGGCGCCCAGCATCGCCATATGCACGCGCAGCTGGTGCTTGCGGCCGGTTTCCGGCCGCAACCGGTAGCGCCAGACCGGCCCCTCGGCCTCGATCAGCTCGATCCGGCTGCGGGCATTGGGCTCGCCCGGCACTTCGGCCATGCGGAAGAACGGCTCCCCCGGCACCAGACGACTGTCCCGCTGCAGCGGAAACTCCAGCCCCGGCAGCGCCGGTGCCAGCGCCTCGTAGGTCTTCCCAATGCGCCGCTCGCGGAACAGCCGCTGGTAGGCATCACGCGTGGCTGCCTGGGTGGAAAACAGCACCAGGCCGGCGGTCAGCCGGTCCAAGCGGTGCAGCGGCACCAGCTCGGTGTTGCCGGTGCGGGCGACCAGGCGCGACAGCAGGGTTTCCCGTACATACCCACCGGCCGGCGTCACCGGCAGGAAGTGCGGTTTGTCGGCCACCAGCAGGTGCGCATCCAGATGCAGGATGGTCTCGGCGAACGGAATCACCGGCTCGTCGGCCACCTCGCGGAAGTACTGGATTTCCAGCCCCACCTGCCAAGGCATGTCCGGCGCCAGTGCCCTGCCCTGCGCATCCTGCACGCGGCCTCGGGCGAAGCGGTCCTGCCATTGCGCACGGTCGATGCGCGGGAAACGCGCGCACAGGCCATCGAGCAGGCTGGACCAGTGGCCGGGTGGCAGCTGCAGGCGGCTGGGCAAGGTCATGGCGTCCACTCCGACCACGGGAAAGAGCGCAAGAGTGCCACCGTTGACGCTGCGCAGACAGACCGGCAACGGACACCCCTGGAGCAAACCTCTATCATTGTCGTCTTTAGTCCACGGACCCCCCATGGCCCTCACCGCCACCATCCGCAAGGCCGAACTGCAGATCAGCGACATGGATCGCGGCTACTACGCGACCCACAACCTGACCCTGGCCCAGCACCCGTCCGAGACCGACGACCGCCTGATGGTGCGCCTGCTCGCCTTCGCGCTGAACGCCGGCGACCGCCTGGAATTCGGCCGCGGCCTGAGCACCGATGACGAGCCGGATCTGTGGGAACACGACTACACCGGCGACATCCTGCAGTGGATCGACCTGGGCCATCCGGACGAATCGCGCATCCGCAAGGCCAGCAATCGCAGCCGCCAGGTGCAGGTGATCAACTACGGCGGCAACGCCTCGGAGATCTGGTGGGGCAAGCAGAGCAAGGGCCTGGCACGCTTCGACAATCTCTCGGTGGTTGATCTGGACGGTGAATTCGTCGAGCGCTGGGGCCAGCAGATCCAGCGCGCCATGCGCTGGAGCGTGCTGATCCAGGACGGTGAAGTGCAGCTGCTCAACGACCAGATCCAGCTCGACGTGATCCCGAACTGGCGCAAGCGCGCCAAGGCATGAGCACGATCCGTTGCGACGTAGTGGTCATCGGCGCCGGTGCGGCCGGGCTGATGACCGCGATCACGGCTGGCCAGCGCGGCCGCCAGGTGCAGGTGATCGACCATGCCAACAAGGTCGGCAAGAAGATCCTGATGTCCGGCGGTGGCCGCTGCAACTTCACCAACACCGGCACCACCCCGGCCAACTTCCTGTCGGCCAACCCGCACTTCTGCAAGTCGGCACTGGCGCGCTACACGCCCTGGCACTTCATCGAGCTGGTCAGCAAGCACGGCATCGCGTATCACGAAAAAGAGCTGGGCCAGCTGTTCTGCGATGTCTCGTCCAAGCAGATCGTGAAGATGCTGGTGGACGAATGCCAGGCGGCAGGCGTGCAGGTGCGTACCGACTGCAGCGTGCAGCGCATCGAGCATGGCAGCGATGGTTTCCGCGTGCACACCACGCAGGGCCTGTTCCATTGCGCCTCGCTGGTGGTGGCCACCGGCGGCCTGTCCATTCCCAGCATGGGCGCCACCGGCTTCGGCTATGAAGTGGCCCGACAGTTCGGCCACCAGGTGCTGCCGACCCGCGCCGGGCTGGTGCCGCTGACGCTCAGCGGCAAGCACCAGGAACGGCTGGCCGATCTCAGCGGCGTCGCTCTGCCCATCGAGGCGCGCTGCAACGGAAAGAGCTTCCAGAATTTCATGCTGCTGACCCATCGCGGCGTGAGTGGCCCGGCGATCCTGCAGATCTCCTCGTTCTGGCAACCCGGCGACGCGCTGGAGCTGGACCTGCTGCCCGGCCAGGATGCCGGCGAGTGGTTGCGCCAGATGAAGCGCGAACGTCCTGCCGCCGAGCTGCGCACCGTACTGGGCGAGGTACTGCCGAAGCGGCTGGCACAGCGGTTGTGCGAACACTGGCTGCCCGACCGGCCCGTGCGCCAGCTGGACGAGCCGGTGCTGCGCCAGGCCGCACAGCTGCTGGGCGCGTTCCCGCTGGTGGCCAGTGGCACCGAGGGCTACCGCACCGCCGAGGTCACCCTGGGCGGCGTGGATACCGCCGAGGTCTCGTCCTCGACGATGGAATCCAAGCGCGTGCCCGGCCTGCATTTCGTCGGCGAGGTGCTGGATGTGACCGGCTGGCTGGGCGGCTACAACTTCCAGTGGGCCTGGGCCAGCGGCCACGCAGCCGGTGGCGTGGTGTGAACCACATCGCCGTTCAATGCGTGCAAGGGGTGCGCGCATGGACGGTTCGCCGCGCATCGTGTATCTAGATTTGCAGATTGGGGAGCAGTGCATGCAGAACGCGAACGACATCACCATCCGCCTGCTGATCGTCGATGACAGCGGCGAGAATGCCGAAGCCATCGTCAGCACGCTGCGCAACAGCGGCATCGCGGTACGCCCGTGGCGTCCGCAGGATGCAGCCGAGCTGGCCCAGGTGCTGGCCAGCCAGGCCATCGACCTGGTGCTGGCTTCGCCCTCCCAGGGCATCCCGCTGCCACTGGTGGCCCAGCATATTGCTGCCAGCGGCAAGGACATTCCGCTGGTGCTGCTGGCCGAGCGCATCGACGAAGACGAACTGGTGCAGGCCAGCAGCCACGGCATCCGCGCCCTCGCCCTGCGCCAACGCCCGGAGCACCTGCTCGCCGTGGTCCGTGACCAGTGGGTGGACCTGCAGGCGCGTCGCGGCCTGCGCCGCATCGAGGCGCAGATGCGCGAAACCGAGCGCCGCTGCGATGCGTTGATCGCCTCCTCGCGCGACCCCATCGCCTACGTGCATGAAGGCATGCACATCCGCGCCAACGATGCCTATCTGGAGATGTTCGGTTACGAGCATTTCGACGACATCGAAGGCATCTCGCTGCTGGACATGGTCGCCGCCCAGCACGTGGAGGGCTTCAAGCAGCTGCTGAAGGGGCTGAGCCGTGGCGAGGCGCCGCCGCCGCAGTACCAGCTCGACGCGCGCCACGAGGATGGCAGCGCGTTCCCGGCGACGATGGAGTTTGCCGCTGCCACCTACGAAGGCGAATCCTGCCTGCAGGTGGTGCTCCGCCGCCGCATGGAATTCGACCCCGAGCTGGCACGTGAGGTCGAGGACCTGCGCCAGCGCGACCAGGTCACCGGCCTGCTCAATCGCCCGACCTTCATGCTGCAGCTGGAAAGCGCGGTGGCCCAGGCCGGGCGCAGCGAAGGCCAGTTCGGCCTGCTGCTGATCGAGCCGGACCACTACGCGCGCCTGCTGCCGGACATTGGCCTGGCCTCGGCCGACACCCTGATCGGCGCGCTCGCCGCGCTGCTGGCCGAAGTCGTTGGCGAAGACGCGCAGCTGGCCCGCTTCGGCGAACACAATTTCGCCGTGCTGCAGGCCGGGCCGTACGCGCAGACCGTGGCACTGGCCGAGCGCATCCGCGAAGCCTACGCCGCGCACGTCTTCAGCATCGGCGCACGCTCGGCCACGGTAACGGTCAGCATCGGTGGCGTGCAGGTAGGCGAGAAGATCGCCAGTATCGGCCAGGTGCTGGCACGCGCCAGCGAATGCACGCAGGCCGCCGCAGAACTGGGCAACACCTGCCGCATCTTCGACCCGGCCGCCGCCGACCGCGTGGAGGAAGAACGCGTGCTGCGCTGGGTCGCCCGTATCCGTGAAGCGCTGGCCGGTGACGGCTTCCAGCTGCACTACCAGCCGGTGCTGAACCTGCAGGGCGAGTCGCTGGAGCTGTATGAGGCCTACCTGCGCCTGGAGCACAACGGCGAACTGCTGAGCCCGACCGCGTTCCTCGGTATCGCGGAGGAGCACGGCCTGCTGGCCGACATCAACCGCTGGGTGGTGTCACGGGCCATCGCGGTGCTGGGCCAGCGTGCACGCGAAGGCGATGCCACGCAGATGCTGGTGAAAGTGACGCCGGAATCGTTCGACGACCCGCAGATGATCGCTACCCTGCGCCGCGAGCTGCAGGCTCAGGGTGTACCCGGCGAACGACTGTGGCTGCATGCGCCGGAAGCGAAGGTGTTCACTCACCTGCGCAGTGCACAGCAGTTCCTTGCCGAAGTAGCACCGCTGGGCTGCCGCATCGGCCTGGAGCAGTTCGGTTCGGGGCTGGATTCGTTCCAGCTGCTGGCCCACTTCCAGCCGCAGTTCCTCAAGCTGGACCGCGGCTTCACCAGTGACCTTGCGGCCACCCGCGAGAACATCGACCGTATCAGCCAGATCACCGCGCGCGCACAGGAAGCCGGCATCCGCACCATCGCCGAATTCGTCAGCGATGCCAATTCGATGACGTTGCTGTTCAGTGCCGGCGTGGACTACGTGCAGGGCGACTTCGTTGGCCCGGCGTTGCCGGAGATGGGTTTCGAGTTCGGATGACCGATGGTAGTGCCGGCCGCTGGCCGGCACCACCCAAAGAGAAGGCCGGCTTTCGCCGGCCTCTTCGTTGATCAGGTCATGTCGACCAGGTTTTCGATCTTCACGTCCGGATTGACGTCGGCCTCGTAGTCGACACCCTCCACGCCAAAACCGAACAGGCGCAGGAAATCGGCCTTGTAGCCGGCCAGATCGCTGATCTCGTACAGGTTCTCGTTGGTCACCTGCGGCCACAGCGCGACCACCTTGCCCTGCACGTCCGCGGCCATTTCCTTGTAATCGGCACGCAGGCGGCCTTCGTCATCGACCAGCGCGACGGTGTGGCCATCGCCATCGACCAGGTCGTGGCGCAGACGATCGACCGCCACGCCATCGGCCTTGCCGCCGTAGAGGATGTCGTACAGCACGTCGAGCTGTTCGATGCAGCCTTCGTGCGTGCCCTTTTCCTTCATCACCTTGAACAGCAGCGACAGGTACAGCGGCATGGTCGGAATGGCCGAGCTGGCCTGGGTGACCACGGCCTTCAGCACCGACACGCGCGCGTCGCCACCGATCCTGGCCAGCTTCTCGCGCAGGCCCAGCACCTTGGTGTCCAGGTCCTTCTTGGCCGCACCGATCGAGCCATTCCAGTAGATCGCCCGGGTGATCTCTTCGCCCACGTAGGTGAAGGCGGTGGTGGTGCAGCCATTGGCCAGCACGCCGGCGTCAGCCAGCGCATCGATCCACATCTGCCAGTCCTCGCCGCCCATCACCGCGACGGTGCCAGCGATTTCTTCCGGGGTGGCCGGCTGCAGATGGGTCTCGGTCAGCACTTCCTTGTCGGTATCCAGGCCACGCAGGGTGATCGGCTCGCCGATCGGCTTCAGCGTGGAGCTGATGATCTCTCCGGTTTTCGGGTGCTTGCGGCGCGGCGCGGCAAGGCTGTAGACGACCTGGTCGACCTGGCCGAGATCGGCCTTGATCATCTCGATGGTCCTGGCCTTCACTTCATCGGAGAAGGCATCGCCGTTGATGCTCTTGGCGTACAGGCCAGCTTCGTCGGCGTACTTGTGGAACGCGGCCGAGTTGTACCAGCCCGCGGTGCCCGGCTTGGTTTCACTACCCGGGCGTTCGAAGAAGATGCCCAGGGTGGCGGCGCCACTGCCGAAGGCGGCAGTGATGCGCGCAGCCAGGCCGTAGCCGGTGGAGGCGCCGATCACCAGCACGCGCTTGGGACCATTCTGGATCGGCGGACGTGCGCGGATGTAGTCGATCTGCTGCTTGACCGCGGCTTCGCAGCCGGTCGGGTGGGTGGTGACGCAGATGAAGCCGCGGACGCGCGGTTTGATGACCATGGATACCTCGGGTTGGCAGATGCGGCGCGCGGGGCGCTCAGCAGGAATACGGGCGCGCGCCTGCGCGCGCGAACCGCAGGATCGTAGTGCGCGGGGGAAGATTGCACAACCGACGGCGGCGTAGGGTGGGGTTTGTTCTGCAGGGTTGCACCCTGCACCCGCAGAGGCCGGGGCAACGACCGGAGCCGGAGCAACTTCAAAAGCTGGGTTCCTGTGGGTTGGCGGGGGCGGGTCCGGTTGCGGGGGACGCCGTAAATCCGTCCATGGAGGCTTGGCCGCGGCATCCATGCCGCGGACACCCCCGCAACCGGACCCACCCCGCCTTCGACAGATTTCCGCGATCGGTCGGAACGGCATCCTGCTCTGGTAGGTGTCGACCTTGGTCGACATGGATGAACTCATTCAATATCTGACAGATGTGTCGACCAAGGTCGACACCTACCAACAGCCGCGCGATCCAACAGCCGCAGGAATCTGTCAGAGGTGGGGCCATGTGGGTTGGCAGGACCGTTGGCGCCATGGATGGCGCCATCGAGCCCCCATGGATGGGTTTACGGCGTGTCCTGCCAATCCACATGGCCCCACCATTCCACGGAATGCCCGCTGTTGCTATTGCTGTTGCCGGCCAGCGGCCGGCACTACCGCGGGTGCAGGGCTGCAAGCCCTGCCACAAAAAACCCCGCTTGCGCGGGGTTCTCTGCGTGCTGCGTGCAGCGGGTGCTTACGGGCGACGGGCCAGGGCCTCGATGTCCTTCGCCTTCGGCAGCAGGTCCTGCTTGCTGACGCGCAGGAAACCGATCGTCAGCATCGGCACCGCCACCAGGATCGAGGACAGCACTACGATCACCGCACCGATCATGTGCGTCTCGGCCAGGCCTTCCATCGAGCTGCCGCCGTACATGTACAGGGCCAGCGCCGACAGGAAGAACATCACCGCGGTGATCACCGTACGCGACAGCGTCTGGTTGATCGAACGGTTCAGCACTTCCATCGAGTCCACGCGCAGGCTGCGGAAGTTCTCGCGGACGCGGTCGAAGACCACGATCAGATCGTTGATCGCAAAGCCCATCACCGACAGCAGGCCGGCCAGCACGGTCAGGTCGAACTCACGGCCCAGCAGGGACACGTAAGCGACCGTCACGATCAGATCGAACATCGCCACGATGCTGGCGGTGACCGCGAACTTCCATTCGAAGCGCACCGCGATGTAGATCAGGAAGCCGGCCAGCATGAAGATCGTGGCGTACAGGCCATTCATCGCCAGGTCCTTGCCGATCTGCGGGCCCACGAACTCGTTGCGGAGCACGGTGGCCTGGTTGTCGGCGGTGGACAGGGCCTTCACCACGGCGGCGGCGGTGGCCTTGTCCTCGTGCGCGGCGTCACCGGTACCGGCAGCGTGCTCACCGTGCGGGGCCAGGCGGATCAGCAGATCGGTGTTGCCACCGACGCTCTGCACCTGGGCACCGTCGAAGCCACTTTCCTCGAGCTTGGTACGGACCTGCTCGACGTCCACCGCCTTGTCGAAGCGGGCTTCGATCAGGGTGCCGCCGGTGAAGTCCAGGGCGTAGTTGAAGCCCTTGAAGCCGATGATGGCAACCGAGGCCAGGAACACGATGACCGTGACGACCATCGCGACATGGCGCCAGCGCATGAAGTCGATCTTGGTGTCGTTCGGGAGGATGTGCAGCGGAAACAGTTTCATGTGCGTGTCGTCCCGTCAGATGGCCACGTTCTGGAGCTTCTTGCGGCGGCCGTAGATCAGCGTCGCCAGCGCACGCGACACGGTGATCGCGGTGAACATGGAGGCGAAAATACCGATGATCATGGTCAGCGCGAAGCCCTTCAGCGGACCGGTACCGAATGCGAACAGCGCCACACCGACGATCAGGCCGGTCAGGTTGGCGTCGAGGATGGTGCCGGAAGCACGCTCGTAACCGGTCACGATCGCGGTCTTGCCCGGCACGCCGGCACGCAGCTCTTCACGGATACGCTCGTTGATCAGCACGTTGGCGTCCACCGACAGGCCGACCGACAACGCCAGGCCGGCGAAGCCCGGCAGGGTCATGGTCGCGCCGAACAGCGACATCACCGCCACCACGATCAGCAGGTTGAACAGCATCGCGATCGAGGTGATCACGCCGAACATGCGGTAGTAGACGCTGAAGAACACCAGGGTGAACAGGAATGCGAACACCACCGCGCGCATACCGTTCTTGACGTTCTCGGCACCCAGGCTCGGGCCCACCACACGCTCTTCGACGAAGTCCATCGGCGCGGCCAGCGAGCCGGACTTCAGCAGCTTGGCCAGGTCCTCGGCTTCCTTCTTCTGCAGGCCGGTGGTCTGGAAGTTCTTGCCGAACACGCCGTTGATGTTGGCCACCGAGATCACTTCCTCGTTGACCTTGAAGCCACGCACTTCCTGGCCGTCGACGACGGTCACGGTCGGCACGCGCTCGGTGTAGACCACCGCCATCGGCTTGTTCACGTTGGCGCTGGTGAAGTCGAACATGCGCTGGCCGCCGACATTGTTCAGCGTCACGCTGACCGCCGGAGAGCCGCTGTTCGAATCGGTCACCGCCTGCGCGCCGACCATCTGGTCACCAGTGACGATCACGCGCTTGTTCAGCAGGACCGGACCACCGCCATCACGACGCTGGTAGACCTTCGCTTCCGGCGGAATGCGACCGGAGTTGATGGCGTCCTGTGCATTACCGTCCACCACGGCCCGGTATTCCAGGGTAGCGGTGGCACCGATCATGCGCTTGGCTTCGGCGGTGTCCTGCACGCCCGGCAGCTGCACCACCACGCGGTCAGCACCCTGGCGCTGGATGATCGGCTCAGCCACGCCGAGCTGGTTCACGCGGTTGCGCAGGGTGTTGATGTTCTGCTCGATGGCGCCGTTGGCGATCTGGGTGATCTCGGTTTCCGGCACGGTCACCGTGATGCGATTGCCACTGACGTCGTAGCCGAGGGTCGGCTGCGCCTTCACCAGGGCAGTGCGGGCACGCTGCGCGGCGTCGTCACCGGCGGACGGGCTCAGGTTCGCCACGATGCTGTTGTCAGCGCGGCGTTCCACCGACTGGTACGGGATGCGGGCGTCGCGCAGCGTGCTGCGCACGTCTTCTGTGTAGGCGTCCAGGCGCTTGTCGAGGGCGGCCTTCTGGTCGACCTGAAGCACGAAGTGCACGCCACCCTGAAGGTCCAGGCCCAGCACCATCGGGCGACCGCCGAGGTTGGCCAGCCAGTCCGGCACGGTCGAGGCCAGGTTCAGGGCCACGGTGTACTTTTCGCCGACCGTGTCACGCAGGGCGTCGCTGGCAGCGGACTGCGCCTTCAGGTCCGGCAGGCGGACGATCAGGCTTTCCCCTTCCTTCTCGGCACCGACGGTGGCGACACCGGCCTTCTTCAGGTCGGCCAGCACACGGTCACGCAGCGCATCGTCGATCTGGCCGCCACGGTTGGCGGTGATCTGGAGGGCCGGGTCCTTCTGGTAGATGTTGGGCAGCGCGTACAGCGCGCTGAGCGCCAGTACGATCAGGATGACGACGTACTTCCAGCGTGGAAATTCGAGCATTGCTTGGGTCCCGCGCGGCGCCATCCCCGGCGCCGCGGTTGTGCATCGGAAAGGGAGTGGCTTACTGGGCCGACTTCAGGGTACCGGCCGGCAGCACGTTGCCGACAGCGCCCTTCTGCACGCGGATGCGCACGTTGTCCGCCACTTCAATGGTGATGAAGTTGTCGCCGATGTCGGTGACGATGCCGGCGATGCCGCCGTTGGTCAGCACTTCGTCGCCACGCTTGATCTTCTCCAGCATGGCCTTGTGCTCCTTCTGCCGCTTCATCTGCGGGCGGATCATCAGGAAGTACATGATGGCGATCAGGATGACCGGGAACAGCAGCGTGGTCAGGCCCATGCCCTGCGGTTGGCCGCCGGCGGCCTGGGCGTGGGCGGCGGGAATCAGGAAGGCAAGCAGGTTCATCGTTGGTCCTTTGGTTGGGCGGCGCTCCGGCCCTTTCACGGGCACGGGGTGTCGACCGCGGATCTGGGTCAGCCTTGAAGTATGCCACGGCCCCGGGCGTTCGTCCTTGGGCCGTTTGGCAGGGGGTGTTCGGGTTACAGGGGCGGTGCTACCGCCCCGCGTGCCGCGTAGAAAGACTCACGGAAGGCCAGGAAGGTTCCCGCCTCGATGGCCGCACGGATGTCGGCCATGAGCTTTTCGTAATAGAACAAGTTGTGCAGGGTGCCCAGCATCGGCGCCAGCATCTCGTTGCAGCGGTCCAGGTGGCGCAGGTAGGAACGGGTATAGCCGCCGGTGCAGGCCACGCAGCCGCAGCCCGGCTCGATCGGGTCCATGTCGCGCGCGTACTGGGAATTGCGGATGCGGACGGTGCCGAACGAGGTGAAATAGTGGCCGTTGCGGGCGTTGCGGGTCGGCATCACGCAGTCGAACATGTCCACGCCACGTGCGACACCCTCGACCAGGTCCTCCGGCCGGCCCACGCCCATCAGGTAGCGCGGGCGGTCGCCCGGCAGTTCTGGGTCCAGGTGGTCGAGCATGGCGTTGCGCTCGTCTTCGGGCTCGCCCACGGCCAGGCCGCCGATGGCATAGCCGTCGAAACCGATCGCCTGCAGGGCATCGGCCGAGCGGCTGCGCAGGTCGGTGTGCACGCCGCCCTGGACGATGCCGAACAGGGCCGCGTCGTTGCCCAGCTCGTCATGCGCGTTGCGGCTGCGCTGGGCCCAGCGCAGGCTCAGCTCCATCGAGCGGCGCGCCACATCCTCGGTAGCCGGGTACGGGGTGCACTCGTCGAAGATCATCACCACGTCCGAATCGAGCACTTTCTGGATCTTCATGCTCTCTTCCGGGCCCAGGAACACACGGGCACCGTCGGTGGGCGAGGCAAAGGTCACGCCCTGCTCGGTGATCTTGCGGCGGTGGGCCAGCGAGAACACCTGGAAGCCGCCGGAGTCGGTCAGGATCGGGCCATCCCAGCGGCAGAAGCCGTGCAGGCCGCCGTGGTCGGCGATGATGTCCAGGCCCGGGCGCAGGTACAGGTGGAACGTGTTGCCGAGGATGATCTCGGCGCCCAGCGCACGCACCTGGTCCGGCAGGATGCCCTTGACCGAGCCATAGGTCCCCACCGGCATGAAGGCCGGCGTTTCCACCGTGCCACGCGGGAAGGTCAGGCGGCCACGGCGGGCACGGCCGTCGCGGGTCTTGAGCTGGAACTGCAATCGGGACATGGAGCGGTCATTCGGGCAAATAGTCGCCCATTGTCTCCCAAAACCGGGTCGACCGCCCATTCAGGCCTGAACGGAACCAATGACCTGAGCGACGCGGCTGCTGGACTGTCGCATCTGGCCTTGGCCCTGACTGGTCGCCCCTCCAAGATGGGCGGACTACGTATTTCGCCAGGAAATCAGGCCCAAGATGAATAGAAGTGACCGCGAGGTACTAGAAGCAATTCTTGGGGGAAAAATCGAGCAACGAGCCGATCGAATCGCCCCGGGCATAAATCCTGTAGCCGGAGTGGAGTTCATCTATTACGAGGATTTCCATACCAGCAGCGCTTCAAGTCAGTTCCGCAAATTGCTGGCCTCTGCTGGCGAGTTCACCGCGAGCAGCGGTGGCATCGTATCGGACAGCTGCCGGATAACCCTACCCAACGGCCAGCGCTTCCTCGCCCTTTCCTTCCACGGCGATCTGGATGGATGGCGGAAGGCTGTGGAAGCCGGGGCACGCAACCTCGGCCTTAGCCTGGCCCGCATTGAAGATGACCACCTGATCATCTCCGACGGCCAGTCCGTTCCGCTCAGCGAATGCAAGGTGGATTTGGGCTGAGCAGCCCGGCGGAACCCACTTGCGGAAGGAATGATCCACGCATGGCGTGGATTTACTACAGCGCCGAAGACAGTAGAGCCACGCCATGCGTGGCTTCCCTGGCCTTCAGTCATCTGCAAGTGCGCACCAACGGTGCGCACCCACCACAAGCAGGCAGAGGTCAGCGCCCTACCCCGCCTGCGGGAACAGCAGCATCGCGTCGCCGTAGCTGAAGAAGCGGTAGCGCTGCTCGATCGCGTGCTGGTAGGCCTCGAATACGCGCTCCTTGCCGGCAAACGCGGAAATCATCATCAGCAACGTGCTTTCCGGCAGGTGGAAATTGGTCACCATCGCGTCGACGCTGCGGATGCGGTAACCGGGGGTGATGAAGATCTGCGTCTCGCCGGCAAACGGCAGCAGCTCACCATCGCGCATCGCGCTTTCCAGCGCGCGCACCACGGTGGTGCCGACGCCAATCACCCGGCCGCCGGCGGCGCGCGTGCGCCGTACCTGCTGCACCAGCTCGGCACCCACGTTCAGCCACTCGCGGTGCATCACGTGGTCCTTCAGGTCATCGGCACGCACCGGCTGGAAGGTGCCCGCACCCACGTGCAGGGTGACGTGGCCGAAGTCCACGCCCTTGTCCTTCAATGCGGCCAGCAGCGGTTCGTCGAAATGCAGGCCGGCGGTCGGCGCGGCCACCGCGCCCACTTCGCGCGCGAACACGGTCTGGTAGCGCTCGCGGTCGTCCATGCCCGGCTCGCGCTGGATGTACGGCGGCAGCGGCAGGCGGCCGGCGTGCAGCAGCCACTGCTCCAGCGATTCCGGCACATGGAACTGCAGCACGTAGAACTCGCCATCGCGGCCCAGCACCTCGGCTTCGCCACCGGCATCCAGCGCGATGCGGCTGCCGGCCTTGGGCGACTTGCTGGCGCCCACCTGCGCGCGGGCCTGCTGGCCACCCAGCAGGCGCTCGATCAGAATCTCGACGCGGCCACCGCTGGCCTTCTGCCCGAACAGGCGCGCCGGGATCACCCGGGTGTCGTTGAACACCAGCAGGTCGCCCGGCTGCAGCAGCGACGGCAGGTCACGCACCTGCAGGTCGGTGAAGGCATCCGGCGCCGGCGGCACCAGCAGCAGGCGGCTTGCGGAACGTTCGGCCAGGGGCGCCTGCGCGATCAGTTCAGCCGGCAGGTCGTAGTTGAAATCGGACTTCTTCAAGGCAGTGGGCGGCAACAGGTCGACAATGGCGCGCATTGTACGTCCAGCGTCTGCGAGCCGGCGCGCTTCGCGGCGAACGTCGCGCAAAATGCTGCTATGCAGCAGGTTTCTGCGGGGTTATCGCGCAAAAAAACAAGTGCTAGCATCGAGTCGGAAGTCCGCTGCACGAGCCTGCCCCAAGCGCGCGTGATGACGCGCGTTTTGCTTTTGAAGACCCGTGCGACCCATTGTTTCAGGAGATCTGCAATGAGCTTCATCGAACGCCTCGCCCCCCTGCGCAACCAGCCCGGCACCCGCCTCACCTCCGGCCTGGACGATGCCACCCTGACCGCCCTGTCCGCCAACCACCCGCAGCTAATCGCCGCGGTGGACGCCGCCGCCGAGGAATTCGCGCGCGTGCAGGCCGACCTGGGGCCGCTGCTGGCGCAGGACGAACAGGCGCAGATCGACGCGATGCAGGACGGTTTCGTCAATTTCTATGCCGATGACGCGGTGACCCCGTATGTGGCACTGGCTGCGCGCGGCCCATGGGTGGTCACCCTGAAGGGCGCCGTGCTGTACGACGCCGGCGGCTACGGCATGCTCGGCTTCGGGCACACCCCGGACGCCGTGCTGGAGGCGATGGCCCGCCCGCAGGTGATGGCCAACATCATGACCCCCAGCCTGTCGCAGCAGCGCTTCATCACCGCCCTGCGCGCCGAGATCGGCCACCGCCGTGGCGGCTGCCCGTTCGCCCGTTTCATGTGCCTGAATTCCGGTTCCGAGGCGGTCGGCCTGGCCGCGCGCATCGCCGACGTCAACGCCAAGCTGCAGACCGACCCGGGCGCACGCCACGCCGGTGCTGCGATCAAGCGCGTGGTGGTCAAGGGCAGCTTCCATGGCCGCACCGACCGCCCTGCCCTCTATTCGGATTCCAGCCGCAAGAGCTACATGCAGCACCTGGCCAGCTACCGTGGCGAGGATTCGGTGATCACCGTGGCGCCTTACGACGAAGCCGGCCTGCGCAAGGTGTTCGAGGATGCCACGCGCAACCAGTGGTTCATCGAGGCGGTGTTCCTGGAACCGGTGATGGGCGAAGGCGACCCGGGCCGCTCGGTGCCGCCGTCGTTCTATGCCGTTGCCCGCGAACTGACCCGTGCCCATGGCAGCCTGCTGCTGCTCGACTCGATCCAGGCCGGCCTGCGTGCGCATGGCGTGCTCTCGGTGGTCGATTACCCGGGCTTCGAAGGCCTGGACCCGCCGGACATGGAGACCTACTCCAAGGCACTCAACGCCGCGCAGTACCCGCTGTCGGTGCTGGCGGTGACCGAGCATGCCGCGCAGCTGTACCGCAAGGGCATCTATGGCAACACGATGACCAGCAACCCGCGTGCGCTGGACGTGGCCTGCGCCACCCTGGCCCAGCTGACCCCGCAGGTGCGCGCCAACATCGCCGAGCGTGGTGCCGAGGCCGTGCGCAAGCTTGAACAGCTGAAGAACGAGCTGGGCGGACTGATCACCAAGGTGCAGGGCACCGGCCTTCTGTTCTCCTGCGAACTGGCGCCGCAGTTCAAGTGCTACGGCGCCAACTCCACCGAGGAATGGCTGCGCCAGCACGGCATCAACGTGATTCACGGTGGCGAGAACTCGCTGCGCTTCACTCCGCACTTCGGCATGGACAGCGAAGAGCTGGACCTGCTGGTGGGGATGGTCGGCCGCGCGCTGCGTGAAGGCCCGCGCCGCGAGCAGGCAGCGGCGGCGTAAGTCTCGTTCTTTGTAGAGTCGAGCTTGCTCGACTCAGCCGTAGCCGCGATCTGAACGAAGAGCAGCCGAGCATGGCTCGGCTCTACAGGGGCCCACCGCGGTCTGAACGAAGGGCAGCCGAGCGTGGCTCGGCTCTACAGACAGCAACCGCGAAGGTCCATACTCCATAGACACCCCGTCCCTGACCGCCCTGCGGTCGGAGACGGGGCGTTTTCGTTTCCGGCCAAGAGACAGGAAGATCCATGAAATCGATCTGTGTGTACTGTGGTTCCAACGCTGGCAGCAAGCCGGCCTATACCGAACGCGCCCTTGCCCTGGGTGATCGCATCGCCCGCGACGGGATGCGCCTGGTGTACGGCGGCGGCAATGTCGGCCTGATGGGAACCGTGGCCAATGCCGTGCTCGCCGCCGGCGGTGAAGTGACCGGCGTGATCCCGCGCCAGCTGGCCGACTGGGAAGTGGCCCACCGCGGCCTGACCGAACTGGAAATTGTCGGTTCGATGCATGAGCGCAAGTCGCGCATGTTCGACCTCGCCGACGGCTTCGTCACGCTGCCCGGCGGCTTCGGCACCATGGAAGAGATCTTCGAGATGCTGACCTGGCGCCAGCTGGGCATCGGCAACAAGCCATGCGCATTCCTCGATGTGGACGGCTTCTACGCCCCGCTGATCGGCATGATCGATCGCATGGTGGAAGAACGCTTCCTGCATCCGGACCAGCGCCAGGACCTGTGGTACGGCTCGGACATCGAAGCGATGCTGGAGTGGATGAAGAACTACCAGCCGGCCCAGGCCTCGAAGTGGATCGACGAGAAGCGCCGCGCCGCCCTGCGCTGATGCTTTCCTGCGCGGCGGCTCAGACCGCCGCGCAGCTCCACGGTGCGGGCCGCCCCAGCAGATAGCCCTGGCCGTAGTCGCAACCCAGTTCGCGCAGGGTCTGCCGCTGCGCCTCGGTTTCGATGCCCTCACCGATGGTCTCGATGCCCAGCGTACGCGCCAACGACAGCACGCCCTCGACCAGCGCCCGCGTGCTCTGCACTTCCGGCCCATGCAGGCCGGCGATGAAGCTCTGGTCGATCTTCAGCGTACTGATCGGAAAACGGTGCAGGTAGGACAGCGCCGAGAAGCCGGTACCGAAATCGTCCAGCTGCACCTGGATGCCGCGCTCGCGCAGGCCCTGCAGGATGCGCAGCGTGTGCGGACCATCGTCCAGCAGCGCCACCTCGGTGATCTCCAGGCGCAGCCGACGCGGATCGGCACCACATGCATCCAGCAGGCCGAACAGGCGGCCACTGAACCCGGCGGAGCGGAAATGGCGCGGTGATACGTTCACCGAGACGTAGCTCTGCCCGCCCTCGGCCAGGCCGGCAATCACCTGTTCGTAGATCAGCCAGTCGACCTGCTCGATCAGGCCGCTTTCCTCGCCCAGCTCCAGGAACGCCCCCGGCAGCAGCAGGCCGCGGCGCTCATGCTGCCAGCGCAGCAGCGCTTCGTGGCCCACCACCTCGCCATCGGACAGGCGCACGATCGGCTGGTAGAACGGGACGAAATCGCGGTTGTTGATCGCACGCCGCAGGTCGGCTTCCAGATCGAGGCTGCGCATGGCCTGCTCGCGCATGTCTTCGTCGAAGATCGCACAGCGGTCATGGCCCTGCGCCTTGGCCCGGTACATTGCCGCGTCGGCATCACGCAGCAGCTCTTCGCCGGTGCGGTAGCGGGGGTTCCACAGCGCGATGCCCAGGCTGCCGGACGGAAACAGCTCGCGCCCGGCGATCCACATCGACTCCTGCAGCGCCAGCAGCAGGCGCTGGCCAAAGTCCAAGGCCTGGGCCAGGCCCTGCGGGCATTGCAGCAGCACCGCGAATTCGTCACCGCCCAGCCGGGCCACCACGTCCTCGGCGCCAGCCATCGATACGATGCGCTTGGCCACTTCCACCAGCATGCGGTCACCGGCAGCGTGGCCGATACTGTCGTTGACCAGCTTGAAGCGGTCCAGGTCGAGGAACAGCACGGCGAACACCGGGCCGCCCTCTCGCTTGGCCAGCGCCAGCGCATCCTGCAGGCGGTCCAGCAGGTGCAGGCGGTTGGGCAGGCCGGTCAGCGCATCGTGCATGGCCTGGTGGGTCAGGCGTTGCTCGGCCCGCAGGCGTTCACCAATCTGCCCGAGCAACTTCTCGTTGACCTCGGCCAGCTCGCGGGTACGTTCTTCCACGCGCTTTTCCAGCTCGGCATGCGCCGAGCGCAGCCGTTGCTGGTCGCGCTGACGGGCCAGGCCGGTACCGATGTTCTGTGCGACGAAGGTCAGCAGGCGCTGGTCATGCACACTGAAAATGCTGTTCTCGCTGTAGCTCTGCACCACGATCGCGCCGACCACTTCGTCGTCGCGCAGCAGCGGTACGCCCAGCCAGCAGTGCGAACGCGCACCGGATTCACGCACTTCGCCACTGGCCAGCAGCGCGTCGATCTGCGCACGTGATGCCAACAGTGGCCGCCGGTTGCGCACGACGTATTCGGTCAGGCCCCGGCTGAACGGTCGCGGCGCGCGGCTGGCATTGTGCTCGTCCACCGAATAGACGAAGTCCAGGCCGTTGCCGGCCGGGTTGACCAAAGCGATGTAGAAATTGCGTGCGTCGAGCAGGCGCCCGACCACCCCGTGCACCTGTCCGTAGAACTGCGCCAGGCTGTCGGCCGACATCGCCATCTCGGCGATGTTGTACAGGGCGGTCTGCAGCTGTTCGGCGCGTCGACGCTCGGCCACCTCGTCCTGCAGGCTGTGATTGGCGCGCTGCAGTTCCTGGGTGCGCCGCGCCACCTGCTGCTCCAGCCGCACCTGCGCCTGGCGCCGGTCCATCGCGGTCTGCACGTGCTGCGCAACGAAGCCCAGCAATGCGCGCTCGGCCTCGCCATAGCGGGCCGCCTGCTCATAGCTCTGAACCACGATGGCACCGCATACGCGGCCATCGCGCAGCATCGGCACGCCCAGCCAATCCAGACTTTCGGGCCCGCGTTGCGGGTCGTGCTCCTGCTCCATCACCTGCGCCAGCAGTTCGCGCGAGGGACCACTGAGCGGCTTGCCATGACGCAGCAACGCCACGGTCAGGCTGCGCGGCATCTCGCTGGCGTCATGGCTCTGCGTGGGATCGGCAACGAAATCATCGACCTGATCGGCGAAGTACAGGAAACGGATCTGGTCGCGCACATCGTCGTATTCCACGATGTAGCAGTTCTCGGCATACATCAGCGTGCCCAGCACACCATGCACGTGGCGCAGCATCTCGGGCATTTCCAGGTCGGCACCGGCCAGATCTGCAATCTGGAACAAGGCCTGCTGCAACCGCTCGGCCTCTTCCAGCGCCTTGATCTGGCCGGCCTGGCGGCCGCGCTGCAGCGCCAGCTCCATCGCCTGCCGGGCAACCCCCCACCATGCCGGCGAAGGCACCGCGCCTTCCACCGACAACAGCAGGCGCGCCCCATCATGTTCCCAGCCGTGCTGGCCGTCGCCCATGCCTGGCGCTGCCGCATCACCTCCGGCAGTCGCCCTCGGCCAGGCCCCCTGGCCACGGCCAAGCTGCGGGTCATCCCAGCCGACACGGACCACAGCCGTTTCCGGCAGAAGCGCATGCAACGCGCGCACCAGCGCCGTGCTCAGCACGGCCTCGTGTGGTGGCTCTTTCGCCGGTTCAGCATGCGTGGACAAATGACAATCTCTTGGCGCCGTCAGTGCGTCGCCTCCCCTGAGCCGCCGAGCATAGCGCGCCACCCGGGGGGCAATGGAAGCCCGTAAACCCCGAATCGTGCGCCCGTACGTTTTTCCTGCTGACCGTAGCCCCTTCCGAGCCATGACCCCCGCCCTGCCCGCCCTCGCCACCGGCTATGCGCCATCGCCTGCAGGCCTTACCCTGTACGCCGTGGAAGCCAGCGCACTGCCAACCGATGAAGCCTTGATGCTGGCCTGGGCCGGTGGCGACCTGCGCGCGTTTGAAAGCCTGTATGCGCGCCATCGCAAGCGCCTGTTCGGCTTCCTGCTGCGGCAACTGCGCGACAACGCGCTGGCCGAGGAGATCTTCCAGGACGTCTGGCAGCGGGTGATCAGCGCCCGTGCGGGGTGGCAACCGGACGCGGCGTTCAGCACCTGGCTGTTCCGCATCGCCCACAACCGCCTGAACGACCATTGGCGCGCCGCCCGCCACCGGCCGGCTGCCCCGGCCGATGCCGACCTGCGCCTGGCCGCGATCGAGGATGGACAGACCCCGGAAGGCGAGCTTTCCGAATTCGAACAACGTCGCCGCATCCAGCTGGCGATGGAACAACTGCCGCCGGAGCAGCGCGAAGTGCTGCAACTGCGGCTGGATCAGGAACTGAGCCTGGAGGAGATCGGCCAGATCACCGGCGTAGGCCGGGAAACCGTGAAATCGCGGCTGCGCTATGCGATGGACAAGCTGCGTGCGGGATTGAACGCATGAACCGAGACGAACCGCTGACGCCGGAAGAACGCGAGCTGGCCCGGCTGCTCGGCCGTCGCGCCGAACAGGCACCGCCCGCCGCACTGGACGCCGCCATCCTGGCCGCGGCCCGCGCTGCCGTGGACGCTCCGGCTGCCGATGCGGTCGCCTCTCCCGAAGCACCACGTACGCAGCGCACACGCCCGCGTTGGCCGGCGGTGTTCGGCATCGCCGCCTCGATGGTGTTCGCCATCGGCATCGCCTGGCAGCTGCGTCCGGAACCGCCACCGATTCCGGCGGGTGAGGCCGCTGTTGCGGCGGCACCGGCTGCGGCAGAAGACGTCGCGGCTGCCGATCAGGCCGCTGAGCGCAGTGCAGCCGACAGCGCGGTGGCGACTGCGGAACCGGCCGCTGCGCCCGCAGCACCCGAGGCAGCCCCGGTTGCCGCCCCGGCACCGGCCATCGCGCGCGCAAGCAAGCCTGCGCCGGCCGAGACCGCTGAAGCGCCGGCCCAGGCTGCACGATCGATGGCTGCGGATGCGGCCGCCGATACCTCCTTTGCAGCCCTGCCGCCCGCTCCGGCCGCAGCGCCGGCAGCAGCCCCGCCTGCGCCTCCGGCTCCCACCGCCTACTCGGCACCCGCGCCGCTGATGGCGCGCTCGGCAGGCACGCCAGAGTCCAACAGCGTGCAGGCCGAACAGGCCCCGGCATTGGACCGGGTAGAAATCACCTCGATGAAGCGCGAGGCTCCCAGCCGTTCCGCACCTGGCATCATGCGCCGCGGCAGCGATGCGGGCCTGAGCGCGGACGCCGTGCAGGCCGAGGTGGACGCTGACGCACGACTGCCGCGCCGGCAGTGGCTGCAGAAGATCCGTACACGACGCGACGACGGCCAGCGCGATCTGGCCCGTGCCAGCCTGGAGCGCTACATGCAGCAGTACCCGGAAGCACGCCTGCCGCGCGACCTGCGCCCGCTGCTGGACGACTGAAGCGGACGGGAATACCCGGCAACCCCGTAGAATGGCGGGAATGCTCGATACTCTCGCCCAGCCGGTCAGCCACACGCTGGAAGTCAAACACAGCCGTTTCATCGCCCATGCCGCGCCGATCGATGGCGCCGCAGCGGCCATGGCGTTCCTGCAGCAGGTTGCGGTGGCCGATGCCACCCACAACTGCTGGGCCTACCGGCATGAGCAGGACTATCGCTCCAGCGACGATGGCGAGCCGGCCGGCACGGCGGGACGTCCGATCCTGGCGGCGATCGACGGCCAGGGTTTCGACCGGGTGATGGTGGTAGTGACGCGCTGGTTCGGCGGTATCAAGCTCGGTGCCGGTGGCCTTGTGCGCGCCTACGGCGGCGCCGCCGCCGAGTGCCTGCGCACCGCCCCGCGCCTGCCGCTGGTGGCGATGGCCCGGCTGCAGCTGCTGGCCGGCTTCGAGGACCTGGGTACCCTGCATGCCACCCTGCCCGCCTTCGGTGCCGAAAAGCGCGATGAACAGTTCGATGCCAATGGCGTGTGCCTGCGGATCGAATTGCCTGCCGATCAGGTCGACGCATTGAAAATCCGCCTGCGCGACGCCACCCGTGACCGTATCCGCATAGAAGACGACGACCAGGATGACTGACAAGGACGACGCCCCCGCTTCGACCCCGCCGCTGCGGCGCCTCGGCAGCCTGCGCACGCTGTGGCCGTTCGTGCGCCGCCACAGCGGCCTGTTCACCGCCTGGCTGCTGGCCCTGGCGGTGTCTTCTGCAGCCACGCTGAGCCTGCCTCCGGCGGTGAAGCAGATGATCGATCACGGTTTCAGCAGCGGCGGCCAGATCAACCGTGCCTTCGCCCTGCTGATGCTGGTGGCGGTCGTCATGGCGTTGGGTACGGCCGCGCGCTTCTACTTCGTATCGTTGCTGGGTGAAAAGGTCGTGGCCGACCTGCGCAGCCAGCTGTATGCCCACCTGATCCAGCTGGGTGCCGGCTTCCACGACCGCAGCCGCAGCGGAGAGCTGGTCTCGCGCCTGACCGCGGACACCGAACTGCTGCGCAGCGTGGTCGGCTCGACCATGTCCGTGGCGCTGCGCAGCACGGTCACCGTCATCGGCAGCCTGGCAATGCTGTTCGTCACCAGCCCACGGCTGGCCGCATGGTCGCTGCTCGGCATTCCGCTGGCGGTGCTGCCGATCATCATCGGCGCGCGCAAGCTGCGCACGGTCGCACGCAACAGCCAGGACCGCATCGCCGATGCCAACAGCCTGGCCAGTGAAACCCTGGGTGCGGTACGCACGGTGCAGGCACATGCACGCGAGCCGTACGAGCGCGGGCGCTTCGACAAGGCACTCGGTGATGCCATCGGCGCCGCCCGTCGCCGCATCGGCGCACAGTCGCTGGTCACCGCCAGCGCCATCCTGCTGGTGTTCGGCGCCATCGTCGGTGTGTTGTGGCTGGGCGCGCACGACGTCATCGACGGCCGCCTCAGCGCCGGTACGCTGGGCCAGTTCGTGCTGTATGCATTGATCGGTGGCGGCTCGGTGGGCGCGCTGGCCGAAGTGTGGAACGAACTGCAGCGCGCGGCCGGCGGCATGGGCCGCATCGGCGAACTGCTGCAGGAAGACATCGAGATCCGCGCGCCGGCACAGCCGCACGCGCTGCCGCAGCCGCTGCGTGGCGAGATCCGGTTCGACGACGTGGTGTTCCACTACCCGCAGCGACCGGACCAGGCCGCACTGGACCACTTCAACCTGCACGTGCACCCCGGCGAGACCGTGGCGCTGGTGGGTCCGTCGGGGGCGGGCAAGAGCACGGTGCTTTCGATGCTGCTGCGCTTCCATGATCCAGCCAGCGGCCGCATCGACGTGGACGGCATCGACGTGCGCCAGGTCGACCCGGCCGAGCTGCGTGCGCAGCTGGCGCTGGTGCCGCAGCAGCCGACGCTGTTCGCTGCCAGTGCGCGCGACAACATCCGCTATGGCCGCCTGCAGGCCAGCGACGCCGAAGTCGAGGCTGCCGCGCGTGCCGCCGAGGCCGATGGCTTCCTGCGCGCGTTGCCGCAGGGCTATGACAGTGAGCTGGGCGAGCGCGGTGCCCGCCTGTCCGGTGGCCAGCAGCAGCGTGTGGCGATTGCCCGTGCGCTGCTGAAGGATGCGCCGATCCTGCTGCTGGACGAAGCGACCAGCGCGCTGGACGCGCAGAGCGAGCACAGCGTGCAGCAAGCGCTGGAGCGGCTGATGGCGGGCCGCACCACACTGGTCATTGCCCACCGCCTGGCCACCGTGCTCAAGGCCGACCGCATCGTGGTGATGGACCAGGGCCGCATCGTCGCCGAGGGCACGCACGCACAGCTGCTGGCCGAAGGTGGACTGTACGCTGAACTTGCGCGCCTGCAGTTCATCGATTGATGACGTCCGGCTAACATCGGCGCGGCCAAGCTGGCCGCGCAACAGCCGCATCCGCTGAAGGAGGTGCACGATGTCGTTCCGTCAGTTTCCCGCCGTCGACAGCAACGGCGAAAGCCACATCATCATCGAGTTCAAGCCCGAGGCGAGTGGCAGCGGGCATCACTCCGAAGCCACGCCACGCTACGAACTGGATGACGGGCGGCCGCTGGTGCGCGATGGCCGCGAGTTCACCACCAGTGGCGGCGAGCTGCGGCTGACGATCTGAGGTTCGCCGGGCATGGCCCCGGCGCTACCGGATTTCGTATCGCCCCGCTCTGGCGGGTGTCGACCTTGATCGACCCGCTTTCTTGCCTCTGGTAGGTGTCGACCTTGGTCGACACGCCTTTTGCCCAAGGCGGTCGAGCATGGCTCGACTCTACAAAAGGCGTGATCATTTTTTGGCCAGGTATCTTGACAACCTTGGCTGGCAAGGCCTGAGCAAGGTTATCCACACGTTTGCTCAGAAACCATCCACACCGCCTGTGGATGAATTCAGCCCAGTACCCGTCCGATGCCGCTGGCGTCCACGTCGGCTGCTGCCCGGGTGATCGCCGCCGCATCGCTGCCGGCCACGAACCCGATGCGGAAATGCACTTCGCCACCAGGCGTGCGCGAGGAATGGATCGATGCCAGGCTGATGCGATGCTGCTCGAACACGTTCAGCAGCTCACGCAGCGAGCCGGGCCGGTCTTCCGGCAGGTGCACCGACAACGCATTACGCTCGGTCAGGTCAGCCAGCAGATAACCCACGCGTTCAAAGGTGTAGTTGCCGTCCGCCAGCGCCTGCTCGCCGAAGGCACTGCGGTTGGCCGAAAGCAGCTGCTCGCGGAATTCACCACGCGCACGGTCGTCGCCCTGCCCGACCTGCGCCTGCAGGGCCTGCAGCTGGCCGACCAGCCGTTCCAGCATCGGCGCCACGTACGGGTTACCGAACTGGATGTCTTCGTAGATCGCCGGGTTGAGCGACAGGATGCGCGAGATGATCGCCGTGTCCAACTCGAACGATGCCGAGCGGTACGGCATCATCGCGGCCAGATCGCCCAGCTGCGGCTGGTATTGGCGCAGCACGCCGGCCTGGGCCAGGTGGGTGGCATGCACCATCGCCTGTACCAGCGCCATCATCTGGTCGTGATGCTGCGGCGTGGCCCGCACGCACTCGGCCTGCAGCGCCGTGCACAGCGTATCGACCCATGGCTGCCAGTGCTGCAGCCGCGCTTCGCAGACCACCATCACCCGGCCCTTCAGGGTCGGCGCCTTGGGTGGCGCGGTCATCGGGTGCAGGCCGACCACTTCGGCTTGAGAGGCCAGCATCGCCTGCACCGGCGCTTCCTTCACCGAGGTCACGTCCAGCCATAGCCGGTCCTGCTCACGGCCGGCCGACTGCCGCACGTACTCGGCAATCAGAGCCGGCGTATGCCGGATCGGTGCCGAGAACACCAGTACATCGGCCTGCGCCAGCAGGTGTTCCGGCGTGTGCGAGTCCGGATCGGCCGGATCGTGGCCGATCACCTGCAGCTGCATGTGCTGCTGGAAGAAACGGCTCAGCCAGCGCCCATAGGCGCCGGCACTGCCGACGATGCCGACCGTGCGCGGCGTGCGTTCGAGCAAGCTGCTCATGCCACGCGTTCGGCGCGGAAGCGCGTGCCTTCGGCCAGTGCGGCAGGCGCCGCCGCGATCACGTCGAACTCTTCGAAGCCATTGTCCAGAGTCGCCTCCAGCGCCGCGTGGGTACCGGCAATCGCACGCGAAATCGCCTGCTGCATCGATTCACCTCGCAACAGGAACGACACCACCAGCGACATCAGCACGTCACCGGTGCCGGCCACGTCCACCGGCAGCAGCGGCGAAGTCCAGCGCCAGGTTTCCTCGCGACCGACCGCCAGGGTCACCAGCTCACCCGGGTTACCGCCCACGCTGTGCGCGATCACCCAGTGCGGACCGCGGTCCAGCAGCGTGCGTGCGGCAGCGATGGCATCGGCCTCGGCGAGCGCCGGCATGCCGGTCAAACGGTTCAGTTCGAAGGCGTTCGGGGTCACCAGCCAGGCATGCGGCAGCAATCGCTCGGCGAAGATCGCCTCCAGGCCCGGCTCCACGTAGGGGCCGGTGTGGGTGTCACCAATCACCGGATCCAGGCAGTAACGCAGCTGCGGACAGACCGGCAGGATGTTGTCCAGCCAGTCGGCGAAGGCGGCACCGTTGGCGGTGCTGCCGAAGTAGCCGGAAACCAGCATTTTCGCCCGCTGCGGCAGGCCGCGCTCGTGGGTGCCCAGCAGCAGGTCGGCGAACCAGTCGGCGGGCAGCACCCGACCGCGCGTGGTGTCGTAGAACGGCGCATTGCTCAGCAACACGGTCGGAATTTCCGCGACGCGCACACCGAGCGCACGCATCGGCGGTACGGCGGCGCTGTTGCCGGCGTGGCCGTAGACAAGTTGCGACTGGACCGAGATGACATCGATCGGCGACGGACCATCGGGCCGCTGGCGGCGGCCGTGGACCAGGTGGTTATCAAGGGATTCGCTCATGGCCGCATTCTACGCCCAAGGGAGTTTTCGGCAGGGCTTGCAGCCCTGCACCTGCTCAATGCAACGGCAACCGCAACGGCCGAAGCCAAAGCGGCATTCCGTGGGGTGGCGGGGCGGTGTCGGAGTGCGGGGACGCCGCAAGTACGTCCTTGTAGGCTTCGCAGCGGCATCCATGCCGCTGACACCCCGCAATCCGACACCGCCCCACCTTCGACAGGTTCACGCGGCTGTTGCTAACTGCGGCTGTTGTTCCGCGCGGCTGTTGGTAGGTGTCGACCTTGGTCGACACATCTGTCAGAGATCGAACGAATTCATCCGTGTCGACCAAGGTCGACACCTACCAGGGCCGGACGCTGTTCCGACAGATCGCGGAAAACTGTCGAAGGCGGGGTGGGTCCGGTTGAGGGGGCGTGAGCCGCATGGGCCCGAGGCATGCCTCGGGCGGGTTGGGCAGGACGCCCAACCCCGGTCTTGCCGTGTG